>NZ_JBKKRK010000024.1:0-33999 GCF_048847255.1 Pseudomonas algeriensis
TCCCGAACTCAGAAGTGAAACGATGCATCGCCGATGGTAGTGTGGGGTTTCCCCATGTGAGAGTAGGTCATCGTCAAGATTAAATTCCGAAACCCCTATCTGCTGATGCAGGTAGGGGTTTTGTTTTAGTAGAAGTCTTCGATTTTAACCGACACGTTGTTCCTGAACGGGTTGGTCACAGAATTTCTTGACGACCATAGAGCATTGGAACCACCTGATACCATCCCGAACTCAGCAGTGAAACGATGCATCGCCGATGGTAGTGTGGGGTTTCCCCATGTGAGAGTAGGTCATCGTCAAGATTGAATTCCCAAAACCCCTGTCTGCACCGCAGACGGGGGTTTTGTCGTTTCAGAGCCGGTAATCGGATCGTCTCCCTAATTGCTGTCGCACCCCGGCAAACCCCCAGTCCATTGCTATGCTTGGGTTGTTGGGCGTTTGCAACGAGAGCCCGCGATGTGACTGGTCATGGGGATTCGAATAATGAAAAACCCTTATGCTCCCGGCTTCTGGTGCGCTATTGCGGCGTTGGTACTGCTTTCGGCCACCTATTTCTATGGCGTCATGCTGACTCATCAGCTCGATAAAGCGCTGATTTTCCTTGATAGCGCGTCCGCGCTGATCGGTGTCATATCCATCGCAGTCGTCGCCTGGGCCTCGATGCAAGGCCAGCGCATCAAGAAAAAACAGCTCGAGCAAGGCAAGACCCTGGTGTTGATATGGGACACCAAGGTCGCGCTGCGTCGGGTCGAGACGGTGTTTGATCGCTATTTCTGGGGCAGCTATTGGCAGCCAGGTCGCACGTTCCAAGAGGTCATGGGAGAGCTCACGGGTACACCGTTGGAAAAAAGTCTCGAAGCCTTGAAAATCCAATGCGCGGCCTTGGACGAGCAGGTCGCGCAAGATGATTGGCACTGGCTCAACAACGCTCGTGAACTGTGCGATGTCGCCAATGCCATGGCTAGGGAACGTTACCAGTTGGATTTCTGTGATGGGCGTGCCGACTCGTCGAGTACGGCGGTGATCAATCGTGATTTCGAAGTACTGGTATACACCTGGACGGCACGGCTCAAGACATTTGATCACCAACTGGACGAGATCGAAGTCCAATATTCGTAGACCATTTCTCAAGAACACGCTTTTTCCCCTTTAAACATTGGGCTTGCTGGCGTGCCTGGTGCTAATCTCCTCCACCACTTTTGCCGCGTCGAGCCACAGCCCTTTGCGGGTCAAGGAAGACGGCGACTTTTTCAACCATGGAATACGATCGGGTCTCTCATGAATAAATCAGCAAGCGTACTTCTCGGAATCGTTGTGGTTATCGGCGCTATCAGTGCGGGCGGCGCCTGGTATACCGGGACGAAGCTTGAAGGAGTCTTGAATACAGCCATTGCCGACAGCAACAAGCAATTGCAAACGGCTTTGGCCGGGTCCAACGGTACCGCTTCGATCGAGCTGGTTTCCTTGGATCGTGGAACATTCAGCAGCACTGCGCATTACCGCCTCAAAGGTGAAGGCGAAATGTTTGGTGGCGAATCCGTTGAATTGCTGTTCGTTGATAACATCGAACACGGCCCGCTACCGGTTTCCCGGCTGATGACGCTCAAATGGTTGCCGGTCATGGCTACCAGCCACACCGAACTTGAGCGGACTCCGCTGACCGAAAAATGGTTTGTTGCCGCCAAGGATAAATCGCCGCTCAAAGGCGTTTTCAACCTCGGCTACGATCAGTCCACAAACGGTACATTCGAACTGCTCCCGCTGGATACCAAGCTGGACGAACAATCCCAGCTCATCTTTTCCGGCCTGAAAATCGACGTGGCAGCCAGCGCCCAAGCAGAGAAGATCAAGGCCGACGGTTATATGGACAGTTTCAAACTGACCACCGTCGCCGAAGATCAAACACCGGTGCAAATCGAGCTCAGCGGTCTGACATTGGCCAGCAACCTGACCAAGAGCACCTATGGCTACTACATGGGTGATAACACCCTGCTGCTGAGTAACAGCAAGACCAGTTTCGGCGAACAGAAATCAGTGCTGGGCCTGAAGAATTTCGAAATGAAGAACAACAGCTCCGAAAAGGGTACCAGCGCTTCGGGGCGTGCCGACTACAAGATCGGTGAGTTGTCTTTCAACGATAAGGTCATTGGTTCGGCGCAGATGGCGGTAAGCCTGAAGAATCTGGATATTCCCGCAACCATGTCGCTGATGCAGGTCTACCAAGCCAAACTGCAGCCATACGAAAAAGCCGCTGCCGAGGCCGCTGAAGCGGGCGAGCCAGCGCCAGAGCTGAACTTGACCGAGGCCGAAGAGGCGCAGGTCAAGGCCGATCTGGAGAAACTCCTGGCGGGCGCCCCACAAGTGGCCCTGGAGAACCTCTCGTTTAATACGGCTAACGGTGAAAGCCGCGCGAGCCTGGTCGTAGACCTGGCCAAGCCACAATCGATGGATCTGCCGCCGGATGAACTAGGCCGTCAATTGCTCGCCCTGCTGGATTTCAAAGTGAAGGTGTCCAAGCCGATGCTTGTGGACCTGCTGACCGTGCAGGCGCAGATGGAAGGCCAGACAGACGCCAAACTGATCGCCGACCAGGCCACTGCCACCAGCGATATGTTCAGCGCCATGGCGGTGGGTACGGAGCTGGCGAAGCTGGAAGGCAACGACGTGGTCACCAACTTGCACTACGCCAACAATCAAGTGGATTTCAACGGACAGAAAATGACTGTTGAACAATTCTCGGCATTTGTGATGAGTAAGTTGGGCGGCGGCGTCGCCGTTCAGTAATACCTCTAAAAGCTCCCCTCCAAAAAACCGGCCCGTGCCCTGCGCACGAGCCGGTTTTTTTTCCTCTTTGAAAACTTCGGCGCTGAAATCTGCATGGATTCTGAAGAATTATGGCGTTCCGAAAAATCACCCTTCGCGCGATGCCAGACTTAGCCCGTTAGAGCTTGGCTGGGTTCCTTTGACCCGGCCTCCTGTTTGATGGGCAAGGGGGCACTGCGACCCGGCTGGCCATGTAAGGATGCTGACGAATGCCGCGTACTGTGGGTCCCTTTATTCGATTCGGTTTGCGCCCGTTGTTTCGCGTCGCGCTGTGCAGCCAATTGTGCTTGCCGCTGGCGGCGTTTGCCGATGCCGCCTATGACCAAATGGTGCTTGATGCCCGTTCGGGCGATTACACGCCCGCACTGGCCGTGTTGCGCCAAGTTCCGGCGGGGCAGGCCAGTACCGCGCAAATCAGCGATCACTTGCAGATCGCCAGCTGGGCTGGTCTCGATGCCGAGGTGGTGAAGGTCTACGAAACCCAAGGCCGTTACCGCGACTTACCGGTCCAGGCGCTGACCGCAGCGGCCCGCTCCTATCGCAACCTCCAGCGTTGGGATCCGGCGATTGAGCTGTATCGTCGAGCCCTGGCCATCGAACCACGAAATGCGGACCTGCAACTGGGCCTGGCCCTGACCCAGGCCGACGCCGGCAAACCCGACGAAGCCGTCAGCCGTGCCAAGGCCCTGGTTGCCGCCAAGCCCGAAGATCCGATGCGCCGGTTGGCGTTGGGCTATGCACTGACGCGCGCTGACAATCCCCACGAAGCCCTGTTCCAATACGATCAAGCCTTCATCCGTGCCGGTAGCAACAAGCCTGAAGTCGCGCGCGAATACATTCATGCGCTGCAGCGTGCCAGGTTGCCTGAACCGGCGTTGCGCCTGGCCCGTCTTCAGCCTGGGCTGATCGACCGCGGCGTGCAGCGCCGGCTTGAAGGCGACGTGGCGGCTGAACGGGTGCGTCTGGCGGATATGGCCAGCCGCAGCGAAAAGGAGCGCTTTGTCATCGCTGACCGCGCGTTGGCCGATTACGACAAACTGCTCGCCACCTGGACGCCAGTGGCCGAGGCCCATGAGGACGTGCGGCGGTGGCGAATCGACCGCATGGGAGCCCTCAACGCCCGCGCTCGTCGGGCAGAGGTGATCGCCGAATACCAGAAGCTGGTCGCTGAAGGTATCAGCATTCCGACTTATGCCTTGCGCTGGGTGGCCTCTTCTTATCTTGAGCAACGTGAGCCGGAAGTAGCCGTCGAGCTGTACCGCCGTGTACTGACCGCGCCGGATGCCGACCCTGCGGACCGTTTCGAAGACAGCACCGCGCTCTACTACGCCTTGCTGGAAAGCGAAAAGTCCGAAGAGGCCCGCGCGCTGGCCGAAGATCTGGCTAAATCACAGCCGTCTCGGGTGGAGCTCAAGGGATTGCCAATCGGCAACCCCAACGACGAGTGGATGGATGCGCAGATGCTTGCCGCTCAAGCAGGCACTTATGGCGCTGACCTGCCCTCCGCCGAAACGCGTCTGGAAAGTCTCATCTACCAAGCCCCTGGCCACATCGGCCTGCGCCTGGCCCAGGCCGACCTGTATCAAGCCCGTGACTGGCCGCGGCGTTCAGAAAGCCTGCTCAAGGAAATCGAGACCACGACACCGCGCAATCGCGACCTGGAAGTCGCCCAGGCTCGCGCGGCGATGGACCTGCAGGAATGGCGGCAGATGGACGCGCTTACCGACGACGTGGTCGCCCGTTATCCGGAGAATGCCCACGTCAAACGCCTGCAACGTCAGCGTGACGTTCATGACATGGCTGAATTGCGCATCGAAGCCTACACCGGCAAAAGCTACGGCGGTGGCAACGGCGATGCCGGCGCGGTGACGGGTAGCCGGGACTTTGGTATCGAAACGTTGCTCTACAGCCCGCCCATTGACGAAGACTGGCGGCTATTCGGCGGTGCCGGCTACGCCACTGGCGACTTTGAGGAAGGCACCGGCCATCATCGTTGGCAGCGCTTGGGCGTGGAGCGGCGTACCCGCGACATGACTCTGGAAGCGGAAGTCTCCAACCACTCGTACGGCTCCGGTGACAAACAAGGTGCGCGCGTGGCCGTGGCCCGGGACATCAACGATCACTGGCAGTACGGCGGCAGCCTGGATTACCTCTCGGCCGAGACACCGTTGCGAGCGCTCAACAGCGGTATTCGCGCCAATGGCGGGAGCGGTTTCGTCCGCTGGCGCGCCAATGAAAGCCGCGAATGGCGGCTGGCTGTGAGCCCGTCCCATTTCAGTGACGGCAACAATCGCCTGGAGACCCTGCTGACCGGCCGCGAGGGCATCTACAGCGCCCCACGCCTGCAGGTGGAGCTGGGACTGGAGGTGGGTGCCAGCCGCAACAGCGGTTCCGAAGAAGTGCCGTACTTCAATCCGAAGTCGGACTTCAGCGTCATGCCGACCGTGAGCGCCAATCACGTGCTGTACCGCCGTTACGAAACCACTTGGAGCCAGCAATTCCAAGTCGGCGCCGGCACCTACAGCCAGCGCGACTACAACACCGGTGCCATGGGGTTGCTCGGCTACGGCCAACGCCTGCTCTGGAACGATGTGCTCGAAGCCGGGGCCGCGCTGAGCTGGCTCAACCGCCCTTACGACGGCGATCGTGAAAGCGATCTGCGCCTGCTTGTCGACCTCACCTACCGCTTCTAGAAGAGTTTGAAAATGCCCGTCATTTCGCGATTCATCCTTCTGCTGGGAGTCTTGCTGATCAGCGCTTGTGCCCAGCAAGCCCCGGCGTTCGCGCCACCTTCGCAACGGCCGGTCGCGGCGAACGATGCCCCTTGGCCGAAAAACCATGTGCTGGGTATTGCCTACCATGACGTCGAAGACCGCGACCCCGACCAGGGCCTGGTAGCCGTGCGCACTGAGCGCCTGATTGAACAGCTGGCCTGGCTGCGTGAAAACAATTACCAGGCGGTCACGGTCGACCAGATCATCGCTGCCCGCAACGGCGGACCGCAACTGCCGCCGCGTGCGGTGTTGCTGAGTTTCGACGATGGCTACTCAAGCTTCTATACGCGCGTCATGCCGATCTTGCGAGCCTACAACTGGCCGGCAATCCTGGCCCCGGTCGGCAGTTGGGTCGACACGCCGATGAACCAGAATGTGGATTTCGCCGGTGTGCCGCGCAAGCGTTCCGAGTTCCTCACGTGGGAGCAGATTCGCGAGATTTCGAAATCGGGCCTGGTGGAAATCGCGGCCCACACCGACGCCAACCACAAAGGCGTGCTTGCCAATCCCCAAGGAAACCAACAGCCGGCGGCAACTACCCGGCTCTATGATGCCGTGACCGGTCGCTATGAGAGCGAGGCCGATTTCCAGGCGCGTATGCGCAAAGACGTGGCGGCTATTTCAGACAAGATCCACAAGGTGGTCGGCTACAGCCCGCGTGTCTGGGTGTGGCCTTACGGCGAGGCCGACGGCACCGCATTGCAAGTGATCGGCAGCCAGGGTTACCAGATGGCCCTGACCCTGGAAGATGGCCTCGACAGCCTCGATAACCTGATGAGTGGACCGCGCTTCCTGGTCGCATCCGATCCGGATGGTGCTCACTTCGCCGAAAGTATCGCTTCAGTGCAGACGATCGACCCGATGCGGGTGGTCCACGTCGACCTGGATTACGTCTACGATTCTGACCCCGTGCAGCAGGAGGCCAACGTCGGCAAACTGGTCCAGCGCATCTATGACCTGGGCGCCAACACCGTGTTCTTGCAAGCGTTCGCCGATCCAAAAGGCGATGGCCTGGTCCACTCGCTGTACTTTCCTAACCGCCACCTGCCGGTGCGCGCCGATCTGTTCGACCGCGTTGCATGGCAATTGCGCACCCGGGCCAACGTCAAGGTCTATGCGTGGATGCCGGTACTCAGTTTTGCCCTGGATTCGAAGTTGCCGCGCGTGCAGCGCTGGGATCCGGAGACCGGCAAGACGGGCGTCGCCCCAGACCAATATGTACGCCTGTCGCCGTTCGACCCGAACGTGCGAAAGATCATCGGCGAGATCTACGAGGACATGGCGCGGATGAGCTCGGTGGACGGCGTTCTTTATCATGACGATGCCGTATTCTCCGACTTCGAGGACGCCGGCCCCGCCGCGATGAAAGTGTACGCCGCCCATGGCTTGCCGCAATCGATCGCTGCCCTGCGCGATGACCCTGCCGCCATGCAGCGTTGGACTCGCTTCAAGAGCCGCTACCTGATCGACTTCACCGCCGAGCTCACCGCCAAGGTCCGGGCGATACGTGGCCCGCAGGTGCGCACGGCGCGCAACATCTTTGCCGAACCGATGCTCAACCCGGAAAGCGAAGCCTGGTTCGCCCAGAACCTTGACGATTTCCTCGCCGCCTACGACTGGACGGCGCCGATGGCCATGCCCCTGATGGAAAAACAGACCCGCGAACAGTCGGGGCCCTGGCTGGAGCGACTGGTGGAAACCATCAAGGCTCGCCCCGGTGCACTCAAGCGCACGGTGTTCGAACTGCAAGCCCGTGATTGGCACAGCAAACCAGTGGCAGACATCGAGGGCGAACAACTGGCCGACTGGATGGGGCGCCTCAAGCGCCAGGGCGTGACCAGTTTCGGCTACTACCCGGACAATTTCATCGAAGACCAGCCCGCCGTGAAAGCCGTGCGGCCGGCGCTCTCCAACAAGTGGAATCCTTGACATGCTTGACAGACTGCTCGCCGTCCTGGTGCTGGCGATCGTCCTTGGGGTGCCCCTGGGCCTGATCTTCCTGGTTACCGGGCAATTCCTGATGGACTTCGTGTTCTTCTACCCGCTGTTCATGTCCGGCCTGTGGATCGCTGGAGGCCTGTATTTCTGGCTGCACTGGGAGCGTCACTGGCCGTGGAAGGACGACACGTTGCCGCCGCCCCTGGCCGGCGAGCCGCTGATCAGCATCCTGGTCCCGTGCTTCAACGAAGGCGACAACGTTGCCGACACGATTCACGCAGCGCTGGGCCAGCATTATCCGAACATTGAAGTCATCGCCATCAACGACGGCTCCAAGGACAACACCGCCGAGGTGCTCGATCGACTGGCCGTCGAAGACCCGCGCTTGCGCGTGCTGCACCTGGCGGAAAACCAGGGCAAGGCCGTGGCCCTGCGTATGGGCGCCATCGCCGCACGCAGTGAATACCTGGTGTGTATCGACGGCGACGCGCTGTTGGCGCCCAACACCTGCGCCTACCTGGTAGCGCCGATGCTTGACAACGCCCGCCTTGGCGCGGTGACCGGCAACCCGCGCATCCGCACCCGTTCGACGTTGGTGGGCCGGGTCCAGGTCGGCGAGTTTTCCTCGATCATCGGTTTGATCAAGCGCACCCAGCGGGTTTTCGGGCGGATCTTTACCGTGTCCGGCGTAATCGTCGCGTTCCGTCGCACCGCCCTGCACCGGGTCGGCTACTGGAGCCCGGACATGATCACCGAGGACATCGACATCAGCTGGAAGCTGCAACTGGACCACTGGAGCATTTTCTACGAGCCACGCGCCCTGTGCTGGATCCTCATGCCCGAAACCTTGCGTGGCCTGTGGCGGCAGCGGCTGCGTTGGGCCCAGGGTGGCGCCGAGGTGCTATTCAAGAACATCCGTGGCATCTGGCAATACCGTCACCGCTACCTGTGGCCGCTGCTGTTCGAATACTGCCTGTCCACCGGTTGGGCGTTCACCTTCCTGCTGTCAGTGATCTTCTGGGGAGCCGGTAAATTCGTCGAGATGCCAGCCGCCATCGCCGTGGACCACTTGATGCCGCCGGCTTTCACCGGCCTGTTGCTGGCGGTGGTGTGCCTGATGCAATTCGCGGTGAGCATTCTGATCGACCGTCGCTACGAAAAGGGCCTGTGGCACATCATGTTCTGGGTGGTCTGGTACCCCCTGGTGTTCTGGCTGATCAGCTTGTTCACCACGCTGGTGAGTTTCCCCAAGGTGCTGTTCGGACAGCATCAGAAACGCGCGCGCTGGATCAGCCCGGATCGCGGGATCAAACCGTTCGATGACGAAGAAGAGGAAGTGATCCGATGAAAATTATCAGGACCCGCCAGCGGCCTTTTCTGGTGATCATCGACGTGCTCTTTACGGTACTGGCGTGGGTTGGACTGTTGTACCTGCTGGTGAACGGTCTGTGGCCGCTGTTTGACAGCCACGCGGGCCCGCGTCTGGGCGGTTCATTGTTCGACACCCTGGGGACGTTGCAGATCTACGGCTGGATCGCGTTGGTCAACGCAATCATCCTGATCAGCTGGGCGCGCTATCAACAGCGCAAGAGCCGTAGCTTCGCCCAGCGTAGGCTGCCAAGGCCCGCAGTGGACGACCAGGGGCTGAGTGCCAGTTTCAAATTGACTGGCGAACGTCTGGAAACGCTGCGCCAGCCAGGTTCGAAGATCATCCATAACAATCAGGACGGCGATATCAGCCACGTCGTGCCGCATTTCCACTTGTTGGGCCCGGACTTGCAACCGCCGCCCCTCGCGCCGCTGGAGCGACCGCAGATCATTCATCTGCCGGCGGATCATTCGGCGTAAGCGCAGCGGTGCTGCTTCATTGTGGGAGCAAGCTCGCTCCCACAGGCTTTGTGGCGTCTGCAAAGACAAGCTACATCGAAAAATCCCGGACCAGCCGCCAAGCTTCATCCACAGGCAGCGGTTGTTTCATGCGCTGGGCCAGTGCCGCCATCGCCCGGCCTTCATCGCAGGCCACGACCGCCACGACCAGGCCGTCCTTGCCGAGCAGCGCGATAAAGGGCGGATGCTCGGGCGTGCCCTTGAATTGCACTTCGTCCCATTCCTCGGCATGGCCCAGATAGTCGTAGCGTTTGCCGAAGTGATAGGTCCAGAAGAACGGCACGTCCAGGTAATGTTCTTCACCACCGAGCATGTTCGTCGCGGCGATGCGGGCCTGTTGCTGGGCCAGCCGCCAATGTTCGATGCGCTGGGGCTGGCCGTTGAGGGGGAAGGTCGCGATATCACCCACGGCCCAGACGCCGTCGGCCACGCGCATGCCGTCGTCGACAATCAACGATTGGTCTTTCTCCCGTGGCAGGTTGGCGAACGGCTCCGTGGCCGGGCGCACGCCGACGCCGACGATGACCAGGTCCGCCTCAACGCGTTGGCCATTATCCAGCACCACGGCGTGTACTTTGCCCGTACCCTCGATCCGCGCTGCTTCGCCGTCGGGGTGATACACCACGCCATTGGCCCGGTGCCGAGCCAGGATCGCCTTGCCGATACTGTCGCCGAACTGCGCCGCGAACGGCACTGGGTGACGAGCCAGGACGGTGACGCTGAGTTCGCGTTTGCGCAGGGAGGAGGCGACCTCCATGGCAATGAAACTGTCGCCGATGATCACCGCTCGTTGCCCCGGCTGCGCATGTTCGAGAATCCGCCGTGTATCGGCCAAGGAGCGCAGCATCAGGACTTGCGGCAAGTCGATACCAGGCAGATCCAGCGTCTTGGGTTCGCCGCCAGTGGCAATCAACAGGGCGTCGTAAGCCAGTGATTGACCGTCGGCGAGGCGGATCCGACGCGCATTGACATCAAGGCCGGTCACTTGGCCGTGGCGCCGTTCGATGCGTTGTTGGCTGAAATAAGTTTCATCGCGCAGAGGCGGAGTTTCGTCCGCAGCCATGTCGCCAGCCAGTACATATTTGCTCAACACCGTCCGGTCGTAGCCGGCCTCGGCCTCGCGGTCGATCAGCTGGATCTGGCCGCCGAAACCCTTCTCGCGCAACGCCGCCGCGCATGCCGTGCCCGCCGCGCCGGCGCCGACGATGACAAACGTGCGCGGATCATCGGCGGGGGGGACTTTTTCGGCCGGCAGTGGTTGGTCATCGACCCAGACTTCTTCGCCTCGCACCTCGACGTGGTAACGCTCCAGGCTGTCGAGGGCCGGCGGCTCGCACAGGGCGCCGTCTTCAGCGCGAAACGCGGCTTTGTGCCAGGGGCAGATCAGCCTTCCGTGGCATACGGCGCCCTTGGCCAAAGGCGCCCCGGCGTGCGGGCACTTGCCTTGGAACGCCCGCACTTGCCCTCCAGCCCGTAACAGCAGGATGGGCGCGTCGTTGAGGGTGACTTCGAGGCCGCGATCTTCTCGCACATCAGCGAGGCGGGCGACTTGATGCATGGGCATGGTCGTTCTCCGGCAGGCGTTTCCCGTTGGAGTCGAGGGATTGGAACGAGGTTCAGCGTAATTGTCACTGCAACCGGGGCGGCGCTGCGGCTATAGTTCGCAGGCCGTCGTTGGCCTGAACCGCATTCAAGGTGCCCGGTATGACCCGATTGACTTCCTTTTCCTCCTGGCTCGCGGCCGTCACCCTCGTGCTGTGCGCACAGGGAGTCCAGGCCGAAGAGCGTTTTACCCTGAGCATTCCCGGCGTGTCGGACGACCGCCTCTTCACCGCAGCGGCCGCCAGCGACGCCAACCAATGTGGCGGCAAGAATATCTCCCCGGCCCTGAGCTGGAATGCCGGCCCGCCTGGCACCCTCAGCTACGCCATCGTCATGCTCGACCCCGACGGCCAGCGTGGACAAGGCGTAGATCATTGGGTCCATTATGGAATCAAGGCCAGCACCCGACAGATTCCGACAGGCGCGGGCACCAAATCCACGCTTGAGGGCATGAGCGGCATCAACAGCAAAAACACCCACGGCTACATCGGACCGTGCCCGCCCGTGGGTGACAGCGCCCACCATTACCTGATCCAGATTTTCGCCCTGGACCTGCCGCCCGACGCCCTGCCTGCCGGCCTCACACGGGCCCAATTGATGGAAAAACTCAAGGGCCACGTCCTGCGCAACAGCAGCGTGGTGCGCCGCTATCACCGTTGATCGGGCCTCGGCTCCGGGCGAGCAAGCATGCACCCGCGGGGTTGCCCGGCGGCCCCAATCGTCACGTAAGTTGGCATCGCGCGCTAAAAACGAGCACTATCGAGCCCCTGTTCATTCATGCCGGAGGATGGCGATGACGCAGAAAACCGACGGCATCGCCCGCCTCAAGAATTGCCCCACCAAGGGCGACGAAATACGCCGGGCCATCGCCCAGAGCCGCAAGGATTTCTTGCCAGCTGACGAGGCCGCGGACGCCGAGCCAGGCCAATCGTCGGTGCAGCCCGCGGACAAGGGGCCCGCTGCCTGAACCGTCGCCTTCTTCCAATTCTTTTTCAAACTTGCCTATGACTGCCACCACTCATTTGCCAGACGCCCGGTTCAACCGATCCGACTACAGGACCCTGGGCCTCGCCGCCCTTGGCGGTGCGCTGGAAATCTACGATTTCATCATTTTTGTCTTCTTCGCCCTGACCCTCAGCCAGCTGTTTTTCCCACCGGAAATGCCCGAGTGGCTGCGCTTGCTGCAAAGCTTCGGAATTTTCGCCACCGGCTATCTGGCACGGCCCTTGGGCGGGATTCTCATGGCGCACTTTGCCGATCGCCTGGGGCGCAAGCGGGTGTTCAGCCTGAGCATTCTCATGATGGCGTTGCCCTGCCTGCTCATCGGCGTGATGCCGACGTACGCGCAAATCGGTTATTTCGCCCCGTTGCTGTTGCTGGCGCTGCGTATCCTGCAAGGCGCGGCGGTCGGCGGGGAAGTGCCCAGCGCCTGGGTCTTCGTCGCTGAACATGCGCCACTGAAACATCGAGGTTATGCCTTGGGCTTTCTCCAGGCGGGCCTGACCTTCGGCTATCTGCTTGGCGCCCTGACCGCCACGGCGCTGGCGCGGATTTATACCCCGGCGGAAATCCTTGACTACGCGTGGCGCCTGCCATTCCTGCTGGGCGGGGTATTCGGTGTGATTGGCGTCTGGCTGCGCCGCTGGCTGAGCGAAACGCCGATCTTCATGGCGCTGCAAGCCAATCGCGAAGGCGCGGCGGAATTGCCGCTGCGCACGGTCCTGCGCGACCATCGCCACGCCTTGCTGCCCGCCGCGATTCTCACCTGCGTGCTGACCTCTGCTGTGGTGGTATTTGTGGTCATCACCCCGACCGTGATGCAGAAGAGCTTCGGCCTGACCCCTGGTCACACTTTCGCCCTGAGCAGCCTCGGCATCGTTTTCCTGAACATCGGCTGCGTCCTGGCCGGCCTCATCGTCGACCGCATCGGCGCCTGGCGCACGGTGATGCTGTATAGCCTGCTGCTGCCCGTGGGCATCGCCGTGCTCTTCGCCAGCCTGATCAGCGGCAGCGCGTGGCTGGGCCTGGCCTACGCTATCGCCGGCTTGGGTTGCGGCGTAGTCGGCGCGGTGCCTTCGGTGATGGTGAGCCTGTTTCCGGCAAAAATCCGTGTATCTGGCATCTCGTTTACCTACAACATCGCCTACGCGCTGTGGGCGAGCATCACGCCGTTGGTGCTGATTGCTTTGGTGCCGTGGAGTCCTTGGGTGTGCGTGGGGTACTGCGTAGTGATGGGCGCGCTGGGCGTCGGCGCGGCGGCTTATTTTCCGAAACGGCACACGAAGTCTGTCCAGCCCTCGCTGGTGTGCGAATCGTGAGTTAGCGGACAGTGTGCCGACTCAACGGTGCTCGCTTAAACCATTGCGATGGCACGGATCTGCGCCGAGTAACGTCGGTGGTGGACTGAAGGAAACCGTCGTGGCGGTAACCTGAGGGAAAATCGCAAAGGCATCAGGGGCTGAGGAAGGGCTGCGAGCAGTCAGGAAATTATTTCCAAGCGATTAACCCGAACCACGCAGGCCTTACGTCTGACCTTGTGAACGAATCATCCATCCACGAGGTTCAGCCCATGTCCCGTCCACTGTCTTTTATGCGTCCTGCCGCCCAGGGTTTTGCTGTCACCATGCTGGTGACGTTGGCCGGTTGTGGGTTGTCTTCGTCTCACGAAGCGGCCAAGTCAGCCGAGCCGGTGGCCGTGGCGCCCAGTGTTGTACCGCAAGGCGAGATCGCCGAAGTGCGCCAGTCGACGGCCAAGCGCATGCTCATGAAACCGGCACCAATGCCTGCCCCAAGCGTGGCGAACGATGCCGTCGCCGCGGGTTACCACGCCGAGTCGCGCGAGCAGTACGAAAAGCTGCCGGACAATCCCATCCATAGCGTTGCCGAAACGCCGGTCTCGACCTTCAGCGTGGATGTCGATACCGGCAGCTACGCCAATGTTCGACGTCTCCTCAACCAAGGCAGCCTGCCGCCCGAGGGCGCCGTGCGCTTGGAGGAGATGGTCAACTACTTCTCTTACCATTACGCCTTGCCCACCGATGGTTCGCCGTTTGGCGTGACTACCGAAGTCGCGCCGTCGCCATGGAATCCTCATACCCGTCTGTTGCGCATCGGCATCAAGGCGTCCGACCGCGCCGTGGCAGAGCTGGCCCCGGCCAATCTGGTGTTCCTGGTGGACGTGTCCGGTTCCATGGACCGTCGTGAAGGGCTGCCGCTGGTCAAAAGCACGTTGAAACTGCTGGTGGATCAATTGCGCGATCAGGACCGCGTATCGCTGGTGGTTTATGCCGGCGAATCCCGCGTGGTGCTCAAGCCCACTCCGGGCAGCGACAAAGTGAAGATCCGCAACGCCATCGATCAGCTGAACGCTGGCGGTTCAACCGCGGGGGCCTCGGGCATCGAACTGGCCTATCAAATGGCCCGGGAAAGCTTCATCGACAAGGGCATCAACCGCATCCTGCTGGCCACCGACGGTGACTTCAACGTCGGCATCAGTGATTTCGACAGCCTCAAGCAGATGGCGGTGGATCAGCGTAAAAGTGGTGTATCCGTGACAACGCTGGGCTTTGGCGTGGATAACTACAACGAACACCTGATGGAGCAATTGGCTGACGCCGGCGATGGTAACTACGCCTACATCGACAACTTGCTCGAAGCCCGCAAGGTCCTGGTGGATCAGCTCAGTTCGACGCTTGCGGTAGTGGCGCGGGACGTGAAGTTGCAGGTGGAATTCAACCCGGCCCAGGTCAGCGAATATCGCTTGCTGGGTTATGAAAACCGCGCATTGAAACGTGAGGATTTCAACAATGACAAAGTCGACGCGGGCGAGATTGGCGCAGGGCACACGGTGACGGCGTTGTACGAAATTGTTCCGAAGGGGGAGAAGGGCTGGCTGGAGCCGCTGCGTTATGGCAACGCATCGAAGTCGGATGGCAAGGCCGGCGAACTGG
Source organism: Pseudomonas algeriensis (assembly GCF_048847255.1). Taxonomy (NCBI): domain Bacteria; kingdom Pseudomonadati; phylum Pseudomonadota; class Gammaproteobacteria; order Pseudomonadales; family Pseudomonadaceae; genus Pseudomonas; species Pseudomonas algeriensis. The sequence goes on from NZ_JBKKRK010000024.1 coordinate 14,975, forward strand.
CCATGTTACGTGTACGCTACAAACCGGCCGAGGGCGGCAACAGTCGCTTGATCGAGCATCCAATCGCCAGCGCGCAAAGCGAAAAACAACCCAGCGATGACCTGCGCTTCGCGGCGTCCGTGGCGGCCTTCGCCCAGCAACTCAAGGGCGATGGACGCTACACAGGCGCGATGAGCCTGAAGGACACCGCACAACTGGCGCGGTCGGCCCGTGGCGATGACCCGTTCGGGTTGCGCGCCGAGTTTGTGCAGTTGGTGGAGCTTGCGCAGAGCCTTGAACCTGCGGCCAGGCGCTGATCCCGAGCGCAACGGGGATCAAAAATGTGTGGGAGCGAGCTTGCTCGCGATGGCGCCGGATCAGTTGCATGTCTATTGCCTGACATACCGCCATCGCGAGCAAGCTCGCTCCCACAGGGTTCCCTTGTTGTCTGCCAGGACTGTGTTGCAATGACCAGAAAGGAGTTCGTCACCGACATGCCCGCTGCGCTTGATTCACCCAGCGACGAATCGCTGCTGGCCCGCTACCGAAATGGCGACGGGGCTTGTTTCGAAGCCCTGTATGCCCGCCATCGCCAAGGGCTTTATCGGTTCCTCGTGTCCTTGAGCAACAAGGCCGAACTGGCCGAGGAAATCTTCCAGGACACCTGGCTCAGCCTGATTCGCAGCACGACCCAGCCACAAGGACGGGCGAGTTTTCGTACATGGTTGTTCCAGATCGCCCGCAACCGCTTGATCGACCACTGGCGCAAGCATGGCGTCCACAACCCGTTGCACGACAGTTATGACGAGCAACTGCATGTCCAGCCCGACGACACCGGCGGCCCCGAGCAACAACTGAGCCTGAGTCGCGACCAGGCGCGTCTCGACGCCGCGTTGCAGGCCTTGCCCGAGGATCAGCGGGAAGTCTTCCTGCTGCGTCTGCATGGCGACCTGGAACTGCCGCAGATCGCCGCACTGACCGGCGCGCCACTGGAAACGGTGAAAAGCCGCTTGCGTTACGCCCAACAGAAATTGCACCGGCTGTTGGCCGAGGAGGTACCCGCATGATCGACCCCAAACACGCTCCGGATGCAGACGACAAAATATTGATCGAGCATTTGCGCCGGCACGCCAGCGGCGAACCGCCGGCCTCGCTAGACGCCTTTATCCTGGCCACCGCCCGACGCGAAGCTCCGGCGCCCGTGCCAAGCCTGTGGCAGCGCTGGTTGCAAGCTTGTCAGCGGCCACGTTGGCAGATGGCATTCGCCACGGTCGCCGGTGTGGCGCTGATGATCGGCCTGGTGCTGCGCTCACCCCTGCCTCACGACGAGTTGGCCGCACCCGCGTCGATCGAGTTTTCTGCCGACCAGCAAAAGTCAGCCGTCGCCGCCGCAGCACCGCCGGCCATGCCCGCCCCGGCCCCGATCGCCCGCATGGCGCCCCAGGGCGAGCTGGCCCGAGCCCCGGCCAGCCCTGTGCAATTGTTGGCGGAAAAGCCAGCGACGAAAATGAGCAAATCCGCACCCGCGGCACTGCCATCGCTGGAGCAGGGCTTGATGGAAATCCTGCAATTGCGGCAGGCAGGAGATAGCAAGGCCGCTGATGAAAAACTGCTGGCGCTGCACAAACGTTTTCCCAACGAGGACTTGCCGGCGCGGTTGGAGGCGTTGCGCAAGCGTTGAAGAGATGCCAGCTCCCTCGCCACAGGCAGCAAAAACAAAAAACCCGCACGGGGCGGGTTTTTTGAAGCTCGTAGACTGTCCGGGACAGGTCTAGCTTTTGGTATGGCGCACCAGGCGGGATTCGAACCCACGACCCCTGCCTTCGGAGGGCAGTACTCTATCCAGCTGAGCTACTGGTGCAACGCGGGCGCCATGATACTCATAAGCATGGCGGGCGTCCATGCTGCTGATTTGCCGTTTGTTTCTGCCTCGCTCGGCGGCTGTTGGCTACGCTGATCAGAAAAAACAGGCAAATGCGGCTTTTTCGTTCTTTTTTTCGAACAGCCTATTGTCCTGCAACCCCATCGGCCCTAGGATTCGTTTGAGATTTCAAACGCTCTTGTCTGGGTGCTGAACCGCACGTCTATGCTTATGTGCGTTATTTCTGTGCTTCAGCCCGGTGGATGATTTCCCTGACGGCAGCCCCTAAGGCGCCTTTCTACAACTCTAATTCGCTCCGCGCGCGCGCGGTGCTGTTAAGGAAAGCCGACATGCAGCTTAAAGACACCCAGTTGTTCCGCCAGCAAGCCTTTATCGATGGCGCTTGGGTCGATGCGGACAATGGTCAGACGATCAAGGTCACCAACCCGGCTACGGGCGAAGTGCTGGGCACTGTGCCAAAGATGGGCGCTGCCGAAACCCGTCGTGCGATCGAAGCCGCCGACAAGGCGCTGCCGGCCTGGCGTGCGTTGACCGCCAAGGAGCGCGCCAACAAGCTGCGTCGCTGGTACGAATTGCTGATTGAAAACCAGGACGATCTCGGTCGCCTGATGACCCTTGAACAGGGTAAGCCGCTGGCCGAAGCCAAGGGCGAAATCGCTTACGCCGCCTCCTTTATCGAATGGTTCGCCGAAGAAGCCAAGCGCATCTACGGTGACGTGATTCCCGGCCACCAGCCCGACAAACGCCTGATCGTGATCAAGCAGCCGATCGGCGTGACCGCTGCCATTACTCCATGGAACTTCCCGGCTGCGATGATCACCCGCAAAGCCGGCCCGGCCCTGGCCGCCGGTTGCACCATGGTCATCAAGCCCGCTTCGCAAACCCCTTTCTCGGCCCTGGCCCTGGTTGAACTGGCGCACCGTGCCGGCATTCCGCAAGGCGTGCTGAGCGTGGTTACCGGCAGCGCAGGCGATATCGGCGGCGAGCTGACCAGCAACCCAATCGTGCGCAAGCTGTCTTTCACTGGCTCGACCGAGATCGGCCGCCAGTTGATGGCCGAATGTGCCAAGGACATCAAGAAGGTTTCCCTGGAACTGGGCGGCAACGCGCCATTCATCGTGTTTGACGACGCGGACCTGGATAAGGCTGTCGAGGGCGCGATCATTTCCAAATACCGTAACAACGGCCAGACCTGCGTCTGCGCCAACCGCCTGTACATCCAGGATTCGGTGTACGACGCGTTTGCCGAGAAACTCAAGGCAGCGGTTGCCAAGCTCAAGATCGGCAATGGCCTGGAAGACGGCACCACCACCGGCCCGTTGATCGACGAGAAAGCGGTCGCCAAGGTTCAGGAGCACATCGCCGATGCCGTTGGCAAAGGCGCGACCGTGCTGGCGGGCGGCAAGCAGATGGAAGGCAACTTCTTCGAGCCGACCATCCTGACCAACGTGCCGAAAACCGCCGCCGTGGCGAAGGAAGAAACCTTCGGCCCGCTGGCGCCGCTGTTCCGCTTCAAAGACGAAGCCGAAGTGATCGCGATGTCCAACGACACCGAGTTCGGCCTGGCCTCGTACTTCTATGCCCGCGATCTGGGCCGTGTGTTCCGTGTGGCCGAAGCCCTGGAATACGGAATGGTCGGCGTCAACACCGGGTTGATCTCCAATGAAGTCGCGCCGTTCGGCGGCATCAAAGCTTCGGGCCTGGGCCGTGAAGGCTCCAAGTACGGCATCGAGGACTACCTGGAAATCAAATACCTCTGCCTGGGTATCTGATCCCGCTTCAAGCGCGAAGGGCACGAGAGCGCTGCCCCTTTGCGCGTTTCACCCGTTCTGTTTCTTGTGGCCGGAACGCTGCGGCAGTCGATCATCGCATGCTGCCGCAGTTGCCTCCCCGCCATGTATTCCTTGAGACACGCCGCCCTGAGCTGCGAATGAGGACTGTAATGAGCAAGACTAACGCTGACTTGATGGCCCGCCGTACCGCCGCTGTTCCCCGTGGCGTCGGCCAGATCCACCCGATCTTCGCCGAATCGGCAAAGAACGCTACCGTAACGGACGTTGAAGGTCGCGAATTCATCGACTTCGCCGGCGGCATCGCCGTGCTGAACACCGGCCACGTGCATCCGAAAATCATCGCCGCCGTGACCGAACAGCTGAACAAGCTGACCCACACCTGTTTCCAGGTCCTGGCCTACGAGCCGTACGTGGAACTGTGCGAAAAAATCAACGCCAAGGTTCCTGGTGACTTCGCAAAGAAAACCTTGCTGGTCACCACTGGTTCCGAAGCGGTGGAAAATGCCGTGAAAATCGCCCGCGCCGCCACTGGCCGTGCCGGTGTGATCGCGTTCACCGGCGCTTACCACGGTCGTACCATGATGACCCTGGGCCTGACCGGTAAAGTCGTACCGTACTCGGCCGGCATGGGCCTGATGCCCGGCGGTATCTTCCGCGCGCTTTACCCGAACGAATTGCATGGTGTGAGCATCGACGACTCCATCGCCAGCATCGAGCGCATCTTCAAGAACGATGCCGAGCCACGCGACATTGCCGCCATCATCATCGAGCCGGTTCAGGGCGAGGGTGGTTTCTATGTGGCGCCGAAAGAGTTCATGAAGCGCCTGCGCGCCTTGTGCGACCAACACGGCATCCTGCTGATCGCTGACGAAGTGCAGACCGGTGCCGGCCGTACCGGGACTTTCTTCGCCATGGAGCAGATGGGCGTTGCCGCCGACCTGACTACCTTCGCCAAGTCCATCGCCGGCGGCTTCCCGTTGGCCGGTGTCTGTGGCAAGGCCGAATACATGGATGCCATTGCACCGGGCGGCCTGGGCGGCACCTACGCGGGTAGCCCGATTGCCTGTGCCGCCGCGCTGGCGGTGATGGAGGTGTTCGAAGAAGAACATCTGCTGGATCGCTGCAAGGCCGTTGGCGAGCGCTTGGTGACCGGCCTCAAGGCCATCCAGAAGAAGTACCCGGTCATTGGCGAAGTGCGTGCCCTGGGCGCGATGATTGCCGTGGAGCTGTTCGAAAATGGCGACACCCACAAGCCGAACGCCGCGGCAGTGGCCCAGGTTGTGGCCAAGGCCCGTGACAAGGGCCTGATTCTGCTGTCCTGCGGCACCTACGGCAACGTCCTGCGGGTGCTGGTGCCGCTGACCTCGCCGGACGAGCAGTTGGACAAAGGCCTGGCGATCATCGAAGAGTGCTTCTCCGAGCTCTGATTTTTACGAGCTCTGATTTTCACGAGCGCTGAGCTGTGCGCTGATCCACAAAAAACCCGCTTCGGCGGGTTTTTTCATGCCCGAGGAAGGGGGCTGATGTTGTTGAGCTGTCTGGAACGACCGCAATTGTCTAAGGTGCATGTATTGCAAGGGAGCGATACGGCATGACGGCTGTGGATTTACCCGCTGGACCGCGCGTACTGATTGCCGAGGCCGATCCAGCGTCTAGAGAATTGCTGGAGCAAGCGGTGTCAGAGGTGCGTTGCGACGCCCGGGTGCAGACCTGTGGCGAAGGAAAGCAGGCGCTGGAGCTGCTGGCCCATCACCCATACGACTTGGTCATCGCCGACTGGGAACTGCCGGGCGTCGATGGCTTGAGCATCTTGCGCGGTTTGCGTCAGCAGCGCCGCTCCCCCGTGTTGCCATTCATTCTGGTGAGCCAGCGCAACGACAGCGCCAGCGTGCGGGAGGTATTGCCGCTGGCGCCGGCGGCGTACCTGACCAAACCCTTGAACCGGGAAAACCTGACCCAGCGCCTGCAAGGGCTGCTCTTGAGTGGTGAAGACACCTCCAATGCCGCGCCCATCCCAGGACCAGCGCTGACATTGGCGGCTTTCCTGGAGCGTCGACGGGATCTGGCCGAAGGCGCGCCGTTGATGACCGATGTGCAAGTGGCGATCAAGCGTAGCCTCAATCCCGGTGGGCTGGATCTGAAACTGCTGGAAGATGAGATCCGCACCGACCCGCAGATCACCGCAGTGCTGATCGCCGCAGCCAACAGTGCTGCCCAGCACCAGGGCGGCGGCCCCGTACAGACCGTAGCCCAGGCGTTGCACCAGCTCGGTACCGGGCAAAGCATGAATCTGATTCTCGGCCTGACACTCAAGCGCTGTGCCCGGCTGAGTGTCCCTTGCCTGGCGGACTATGCCGAACGGTATTGGGAATTGTCGCTGCACACCGCCGAGTACGCCCGGACAATGGCCCGCCTGCTCGACTTGGATCAGGAGCGCTGCTATTGCGCCGGCCTGTTGCATCGCTTGGGCGACTTGGCGCTGTTGCGCTGTCTGGAAGAGTGGAAGCAAGCCGGTGGTGAGCTGGATGAGCCCGAGGAGGTCGGGGATTCGCTCGAAGCGTTCGGCGCTGGCTTCGGCTCGGCACTGCGCGCCCGCTGGCGGCTGCCGCTGGAGCTGCGGGAATTGATCGCTGCGGTCTATGGCTTGGGTGGCGGGGTCTATTCCCGCGAGGCGCTGGTGATGAACATGGCCGCGCAACTGGCCCATCTGCCATCCCAGCAAGGCCTGGAAGAACTGGCTCGGGGCCGCACGGCGCGATTGTTGAAGATCGGGCTGCCGGAATTGATGCGGCTACGCCGTCAGTAAAACCAGTGCTTAACCCTGTGGGAGCGAGGGGTGAAGTCTGATCAAACTGCGATGATGCGGTTCTTCCCCTGACGCTTGGCCTCGTACATGGCCGCGTCGGCGCGGGAGAACAGGCTGTCGAGGGTCTGGTCTTCGGCGGTGATACCGGTCAGGCCCTGGCTGACGGTGATGCCGAAGTTTTGCTCGCCACAGCGGAACGCCAGGCGTTGGATTTCCCGTTGCAGGCGTTCAGCGACCTGCAGCGCCATGTCCGGTGGGCAGCCTGGAAACACAGCGGCGAACTCTTCACCGCCGATCCGCCCGAACAAGTCACCGCGCCTGAGCACGCTGCGTCCGCTCTCGGCGATCTTCTGCAATACCGTATCGCCTTCTTGATGGCCGTAGGTATCGTTGATCAACTTGAAATCATCGATGTCGAGCAGCAGGAACGCCATGGGGGTGCCTTGCAACCGTGCCTGCTCAAATTCACGATGGGCGCATTCGAAGAAGTGGCGGCGGTTGCTGCTCTGGGTCAGTACGTCGGTGGTCGCCAGGCGCTGAAGTTCGCTTTCGAGCAGCTTTTTCTCGGTGATGTCTTCGGCAATGCCGACGACGATCACCGGTTGGCCCGGATCAGCCTGACGGTTGATGAAGCATTTGTCGCTGAGCCAACGAATCTGGCCATCGGCGGCGATGATCCGGTACTCGCGATCTTCGACGGCGCCTTTGACCAGCACTTCCGCCAGGCTGCGCTCGGCGTAGTCCAGGTCGTCCGGGTAGATGGCATCGCGCCATTCGTTGTAGTCGGCCAGCACCAGGCCCGCAGGCCGGCCGAAAATCCGCTCGTAAGCCGGGCTGACGTACAGTACTTGCCGGGTTTCCCAATTGAATGCCCACAGCACCGCGTTGACGCTGACCAACAGCGAACTGAATAGCTGCTCCCGCTCGCTCAGGCGCGCAACTTCGCCCTGGGCGTGCATCAGCGCCATGAGTGTCTGGGCCGCTTCGGGCCAATGCGGCTGGGATGAATCCTGTAGGTTCTTATCGACCATCGGCACAAATCTCAAGGAACGTGCATTGCTATGGATTTGCACGCGCTCACTCCAAAGCCCGCCAGGATGGCGAAGTGCTCTTGAGATATGGGATTGCTGGCGAAGTTCCTTTTCAGGCGACGAAGGGCGGGGGGATGACGGCTCCCAACCTGTGGCGAGGGGATTTATCCCCGTTGGGCTGCGCAGCAGCCCTGAAACCAGTTGCCTCGGTGTGTCAGAAATAACTACATCGCTGTCTTGGGGCTGCTGCGCAACCCAGCGGGGATGAATCCCCTCGCCACAGCAACCTCCCCGCCGCGCACATCGGTGTCAGGCCGTGGCGGGGCGCAGCGAATAGGTCTTGAGCTGGTCGGCGAAGTCGCGCAGGGACTGGATGCCGCTGGCTTCGGCTTCGTGGACCCATTCCTTGATGGCGGCGAGCATGTCGTGGCCATTGCTGCTGGTCTTGACCCAGATCTGCTGCAAGGCCAGGCGTTTTTCGTAGATCACTTTCAACGCCTGGCTATGCTCCAGCATGTTCTGGATACGCACATGGTGGCGGTCGTCCAACAGGCTGGTTTCCCGGGACAGCAGGCGTTTGGCCCGATGGAACTGATGGCGGACCGAGTGATCGACCTTTTCCAGTTCCTGCTTGACCAGCGGCGCGATGACCAGCCGGCGGTACTGGGCCATGATCTGGAAACGGTTGTTGAGGATCGCCATGGCGGTGTCCATGTCCAGATGGCCCTTGCCTTCGACCCGGTGGGCAATCGGCGCGACCCGCTGAACCTTCGCCAGGCGCAGGAAGCTGAAGACCTTGATCCAGGCCCAGCCCAGGTCGAATTCCCATTTGCGCACCGACAGCTTGGCCGAGTTGGGGTAGGTGTGGTGGTTGTTGTGCAGTTCTTCGCCGCCGATGAGGATGCCCCATGGCACCAGGTTGGTCGCCGCGTCGCGGCACTCGAAGTTGCGATAGCCCACGGCATGGCCCAGGCCATTGACCACGCCAGCGGCCCAGACAGGAATCCACATCATCTGGATGGCCCAGATGGTGATGCCGATGGTGCCGAAAAGCAGCAGGTCGATGACGCCCATGATCGCTACGCCCAACAACGGGAAACGGCTATAGAGGTTGCGTTCGATCCAGTCGTCGGGGCAATTCTTGCCGTAGATGCGCAGGGTTTCCGGGTTTTGCGCCTCGGCGCGGTACAGCTCGGCGCCTTTGCGCAGCACCGTGGACAAGCCTTTGACGACCGGGCTGTGAGGGTCATCCTCGGTTTCGCATTTGGCGTGGTGCTTGCGGTGGATGGCCGTCCACTCGCGGGTGTTCTGCGCCGTGGTCAGCCACAGCCAGAAGCGGAAGAAATGTTTGAGACCGGCGTTCAGTTCCAGGGAACGGTGAGCCGAATAACGGTGCAGGTAGACCGTGACGCTGATGATCGTCACGTGGGTCATCAGCAGGGTGACTGCCACCAGCGACCAGGGCGACAAGCCAAGAAAACCTTCGTACCACATAGGCTGTAGGGCCCTCGATAAAAATAGAAACTGCCGTTGCATTATCACCAGCCCGAGGGAGAAAACCAGTCGGCCTTTCAGATAAGAGTGGCAGGATGTTTCTTACTTTATAATCCCCGCAAATTACAGGGACATGGACGGCCGCATGACCAACTCTCAACGCACCGCCATGCGCGGGGCATTGATTTACCTTCTGCTATCCGTTGCCTGGCTGCAGCTGGTTGGTTATTTACTGAGCAGTTTCTTCGATGATTCCGCCGACCGGCTTCGCTGGCAACTGATCAACGGTTATGCCTGGGCGCTGGTCAGCGCCGTGCTGATTTTCATGGCTCGGGTGCGCATCGCGCGTGGTTTGCGCAGGGGCGAGGGCACTGTCGATCGTGAGCGATTGCGCCAGGCCGCCGCCGTCTTCGATTGCACCCGCGAAGGGGTCCTGGTCACGGACCGTCAAGGCCTGATCGTGCATGTCAACCCAGCGTTCATGGCGATCACCGGTTACGCCCGCGACGAGGTGCTGGGCCGTCAACCCAACCTGTTCAAGTCCGGCCGGCATGGCCCGGCGTTCTACCGGGAAATGTTCGCTTCGCTGTCCAGCCGTGGCGAATGGAGCGGCGAAATCTGGAACCGCCGCAAAAGCGGAGAGATCTATCCGCAATGGCAGACCATCCGTGCCGTTGTCGATGACGAGGGCGAAGTCAGTCAATACGTGGCGGTGTTTTCCGACATCAGTGCAATCAAGGATTCGGAGCATGAGCTGGCGCACCTGGCCCATCACGACCCGCTGACCGGCCTGCCCAATCGCCTGCTTTTTTGCGACCGCACCGAGCAAACCGTGGCTTCGGCGCAGCTTCACAAGCGTGGGTGCGCGCTGCTGCTGTTGGATCTCGACCACTTCAAGAACATTAATGATAGCCTCGGCCATGCCGTGGGAGATGAATTGCTCAAAAGCGTGGCCCAGCGCTTTCTCGGGTTGTTCGCGCCGGGCATCACCCTGGCCCGGCTAGGCGGTGATGAGTTCGCGGTGCTCGCGGAAAATTGTTCTCAGCCAGGGCAGGCGGCGGCCTTGGCCCGGCGTATCCTCGATGCACTGAAAGAGCCGGTGCAGCTCGGCGACCAGTCCTTGTTTATCAACGCCAGTATCGGCATCAGCCTGTTCCCCGGTGATGCCCTCAGCGCCGGGCAATTGCTGCGCAACGCCGATTCGGCGCTGTTCAAGGCCAAGAGCAGTGGGCGCGATGGGTATGCCTTGTATACCGAAGAACTCACCACCCATGCCCAACAGCGGGTGGAGATCGGGTTCGAGCTGCGACGCGCGCTGCAGCAAGACGAACTGCGCGTGCATTACCAACCGGTACACGACCTGGCGACCAGCCGTCTGGTCGGGGTCGAGGCCCTGGTACGCTGGGAGCATCCCACGCGTGGGCTGGTGTCGCCGGCCGAGTTCATTCCCATCGCCGAGCGTACGGGGCTGATCGCCCAGATCGATGCCTGGGTCATGAAGCAGGCCTGTCGCCAGATGGGAGAGTGGCAGCAGGCCGGGGTGGTGCTGTCGTTCGTGGCGGTCAATGTCTCCAGCCGCTTGTTCGCACGTCGCGAATTGTATGAGCAAGTCGCCCGCGTGCTGCACGAGACCGGCCTTGACCCGGCCCTGCTCGAATTGGAAGTCACCGAAAGCGCAGTCATGGAAGACCCGGAAGTCGCGCTGGAACAAATGCACCGTTTGCGCGAATTAGGCGTGCGCCTGGCCATCGATGACTTCGGCACGGGTTATTCATCGCTGCTGCGGCTCAAGCGTTTGCCGGTGCAGAAGCTCAAGATTGATCAGGGTTTTGTCGCGGGGTTGCCGTGGGATGAGGATGACGCCGCGATCGTCCGGGTGATCATTGCCTTGGCCCATAGCATGGGGATGCAAGTGCACGCCGAGGGTATTGAACAGCGTGAGCAAGCGGCGTTTTTGCTTGTCCAGGCGTGTGAGCTGGGGCAGGGCTACTGGTTTGGCCGGCCCGTGGCGGCGGCGCAGTTGGATTGGGATCGGGCGCCGGTTATTGCTTGAGCGTCAGTGGTATTGATGTTGGCCGATGCACCGCTTTCGCGAGCAAGCTTTGCTCCCACAGGTGTTTTTGTGGTGGTCGAAATATCCGCAACACCCCCAATCCCCTGTGGGAGCAAGCTTGCTCGCGATGGCGTCGGCTCAGACGGCATTGATCGAGTTATTTGAATTGGATTAGCACGGCTGCGATTACCATCCAAACAACGACAATGAGCGTCATTGCTACCTTGATGATCAAAAGACGCTTCAGGCGAGGCGGGAAGTCTGCAATATCGCCAGGGTGTACGTCGCCCTTAATGATATAGGCCCTTGGAAACACCACTAGCCCGGCAATTTTTACAATCAGCACAACGCCTCCGATCCAGCCTTGCCGCCGCCATGCGGGGCCCCAAAGATAGATGTAACGGCTATTTTTCAAGGCCCCCATCATTGCATCCAGGTGTCGGTGGCTCAGATACAAAGTGAATAACAAACCTGCAGCCCCCAGTAGGGCCGGGCCAGAAACAAGCCAGAAAGCTAGCCAAGACTTCCAAAACCCAGCGGTTATCATGGCAAGGTTTTCTCATACAAAATCTCACCGCCTATCTCGCCTCCCATACCACCAAGCGCCGTACCTGCCCATGCTCCAGTCCCCACCACGGCAGCAACACAAAGAACACCCCCAATGCCTGTAGTAACTCCAAGCACCAGGCAAATAGAACCGCTGGCCAAAGAAGCTCCTGTCCCACCAGCCCAGCCACCAATGGTTGATCCCGCGAATTTTCCCCCTTCAGTAAACCTGACCCGCTCACAAGCCGCCTCAGAACCTACCTTACACACCTCCTGAACCGCCAACAAAGAAGAAACCCCACCAATCCCAATGCCGATATATCCGCCTGACTTCATGTACTTCGCGGCCCGACTGGTCGCCTCTACATGCGTGGCATACCCCGGTATCTGCCCCGGTGCTCCGGCCTTGTTCCAGTGGTGCACTAAGCTACGGCTCGAAATGCCAAGGGCAGTTTTCAGTTTGGGATGGTCGCCCAGGGTCGTATGGCCGCGCAGGCGACTGGAGTTCAGCAGGTGGGCATCCAGCTGGGCGAGCAGGAGCTTACGCTCGGTGAAAAACTGCGCTGATTTGAGGTGGCCGTGCTGGCGATAACTGTCCCGATGCAAGCGCTCCATGGCTTGCAGGGTGTCGCGCAGGCTGGTCAGGTGTTTTTCCATTACCACGGCGCTCACGCCCAGCCAAGTCGAGGTCTGGCCGGTGAAACTGGCGATCTCAGCCGCGTGGCGGTGCATGAAGTCGGCTTGTTCGGCCGTCAGGTCTTCGAGCGCGGCATTCACCGTTTCCGCTGCCGCCATCACCTGTGCTTCTTCGCGGGTGCATTGGTGATTGTTCGGGTCGCTCAGCACGATCATCGAACCAGCCTTGACCACATCGAGATGAGGATTGAGCGCGCGGAATTTGCGCATCACCGCCGGGTCGGGTGACAGGAACAACGTGGCCTCCAGCGCTTCGCGGGTCACACTTTTGGGCACAACGTAGAAGCCTGGTTCCTGGGGTTCTACGCGGCTAGATGTTGGGGGCGGCGGGTTGATTGATGGGGAGAAAAACGATTGGCGTGAAGCAGTTGGAGCGCTGGTCGCGGGCTGTGGGGCCGGCTGAGCGGCTCGGCTGGCTTGCGGCGCAGAATTCGCACCTTCATAGGTCGCCCAGAACACCGAAGGGATCAGCCGCGCTTTGCAGGGGCAGGTACTATGGCTATCGAGTGTTCCGGCCATGTGTCTGCCATGGCTGACAATGTGCCCGATACCACCTTTGATCTGATAAGTTTTCCCGTCCTTTCCACACGAGACGCGGTCACCTTCGCGGGCATGCAGCAGGCCAAACATGTTTACCCTGTTATCGCCATCCAGCACTTTGCCGCCGCAAGAAGTCTTGTCGCCCTGCCCGATGAAGTAACCCTCGGTCATTGCATGTTCCCCTTCATCTCATTCGAGTCCAGGCAAAGAACCTCCGCCGGTTTGAAGGCGGGCAAGAAGTCCTCGGCCATCGGCACACCTTTGCGGGCAAAAAGCAAGAAACCCTTTTGGGGCGTGTTGATGATTTCATCGCCATTGCTGAGACGACTGCCGACCAGGGCAATGTGACTATTGGCTTCCCCAGCGGTGGTTACGATCTGCGCCGTACGTCCATCGGCATAAACCACAAGGTCGCCCTTGCGCGCCGTGCACACTGGTTGACCGTCATCCAATGTGAACACCATCCGCAGAGTCCCTTGTTTGACCACACCGCCGTCGCGAGTCTGGCTGCCCTCGGTGGCCACCCGGTAAATAGCGATGGGAGGATGAGCCTTGACGTATGCCCGTTGTTTAACGACGAACGCCGAGATTTCTTCGCTGATACCGGTCGGTTGCCGTTCCTTGAAATAGCAATCGTCCAAATGGCTGAGAAAGTCGGGCGATGCTTCGTTGGTGTAGGCGAGGTGCAAGGATGCATTCATTTTTTCAAGGCTCCCATTCAAGGTTGTCCGCTGGCATGTACCAAGCCGGGCGAATATCGGAGCGATGAATGAGACGTCGCGGTGCGGGTGAGTCGCAATCCCGGCGGTGTGGGCATTTGGAGCGAATAGGAAACTTCGCAACTGGAAACGGGCCTTTTCCTACGCTCCAGAGTCATCTGTTGCGTGGTTTGCTCAGGAACTTAGCTGTCAGTTGAGAAATCAGCAGCCGATATGTCGCTTTCGCGAGCAAGCCGCTCCCACAGTGGAATGGTGTTGAACTTGAGATTCGGTTCGACATAGGGCCCCTGTGGGAGCGTAGCTTGCTCGCGATGGCGGTCGGCTCAGCTTGCATCAGAGCAAAGCGCTACCCCTTGGCCCCAGGCGCTGCCATCTCCTTGGTCTCCAAATGATCCAACGCCCGCTCCACCAGCAACTGCACCCCATCGGCCATGCGACTGATCGCCAGGGCGACACAGCGGCGCGAGTCATCCACGTCGTCGGCGATGGTGCTGATGGAGAGCAGGTCTTCGGAGGCGTTGGCGAGCAGGGTTTCGGTGTCGATGTGGGGGGACACGATGAAGAGTTGGTTTTTGTCGGGTTCGGGCGGTGAGGCGGGCTTGGGCTTGAGGTAGTAGTCGAGGGCGCGGGTGGCGGCGTCATCGAGCTTTTTTTCTTCCTGTGCTTGGACGCGGGATTTGTGGCCGCTTTGCGGCGGATTTGGTGACGGCTTGAACATAGTTGTACTCCGAAATTTAGGAGCCAACACCGCCTCGCTTGCACAGTCGAGAGAGGTGGCAGCTATGCATAGGTGTGCAAGACCGGTCGGAGTACCCGGCAGACCCGAAGGTCTCCCATACACAGCTGCCATAACGGTCCGCGAGCATAAAAAAATGCCCGATGAATAGCCATCGACAATTGTGTCCTCCGCCGGACTTGCACGTCCGTGTCACCGTTTTTGTGATGACGATCAGAGGTTAGCGGCGCTCGGCAGTGCTGCCTAGTTCATCAACGGCACCACGGTTTTAAGGAAATCTCCGAGGGTTTGGCAGGGAGAAGGACCCACGATCAGATCCATCGTAGGACGGCAAATTAGAGTTGGTATTTTGGTTATATAAAAATTCTTAAATAGTCTTTTTAAGAATATCCCGCTTTATCTAGTATTGCTCCCACGCCGCAAGCAGTGCCGCCCACTGCCAGGCATTCATACAAGGAGCAGCAGCATGAGCGCATCCCTACGTAGCGTTGACGGCCAGGACGAAGCAACCATCTTGCGCGAGATCCAGAGCGCATTGCGTGACCTGCGCTTTGGCGCGGTGGAAATCACGGTGCACAACGCGCAGGTGGTCCAGATCGAGCGCAAGGAAAAATTCCGCCTGCAGCAACCGAGTCAGAAACCGAGTTAAAGGATCGCCGCCTACGGCAGCTCCGACCGGGGGGCTGTGGCGTGGGCGCTGTCGCAGGCGGCGATCCTTGCTGCAAGCCATCCGATTCCAGAAGCCATAAAAACCAGAATTCCAGGAGCTTTCACCATGTCGTCGATTCGCCGTTATGCCTTGGCCGCCCTGGCCAGCGCTGTTTTTGCAGGTTCCGCGGTTGCCAAGGATTACGAGCTGCTCAATGTGTCCTACGACCCGACCCGCGAGTTGTATCAAGAGTACAACGCCGAATTCGCCAGTTTCTGGAAGAACGCGCATCCGGATGACACGGTGAAGATCCAACAGTCCCACGGCGGCTCGGGCAAGCAAGGCCGGGCGGTGATCGATGGCCTGCGCGCCGACGTGGTGACCCTGGCCTTGGCCGGCGACATCGACGAAATCGCCAAGCTGGGCAAATCCCTGCCAGCGGACTGGCAAACACGCCTGCCAGATGCCAGCACGCCTTACACCTCGACCATCGTGTTCCTGGTGCGCAAGGGCAACCCCAAGGGCATCAAGGATTGGGGCGACCTGATCAAGGATGACGTGTCGGTCATCACACCGAACCCGAAAACCTCCGGCGGCGCTCGCTGGAACTTCCTCGCCGCTTGGGCCTATGGCTTGAAAGCCAACGGTGGCGACGAGGCCAAGGCCAAGGAATATGTGCAAGCGCTGTTCAAGCACGTGCCGATCCTGGACACCGGCGCCCGCGGTTCGACTATCACGTTCGTCAACAACGGCCAGGGCGATGTGTTGCTGGCTTGGGAAAACGAAGCCTTCCTGGCGCTGAAAGAAGACGGTGGCGCCGACAAGTTCGATATCGTCGTGCCGTCGCTGTCGATCCTCGCCGAACCGCCGGTGGCGGTTGTGGACAAGAATGCCGAGAAAAAAGGTAATGCCGAGATCGCCCAGGCGTACCTCAAGCACCTGTACAGCCCGGCCGGCCAGGAAATTGCCGCGAAGAACTACTATCGCCCGCGTGACAAGGACGTGGCCGCCAAGTATTCCCGCCAGTTCCCGAAGGTGGAGCTGGTGACCATCGACAAGGACTTCGGCGGCTGGAAAACTGCCCAGCCGAAATTCTTCAACGATGGCGGTGTGTTCGACCAGATCTATCAGGCGCAGTAAGCTCAGCAGACCCCGGATTCATTGTGGCGAGGGAGCTTGCTCCCGCTGGAGTGCGAAGCGCTCCCAGAATTTCTGGGGCTACTTCGTAGCCCAGCGGGAGCAAGCTCCCTCGCCACACAACCAAGGACCTTTATGTCGCGTCGCATATCCCCCGTCATACCCGGCTTCGGGCTGACGCTGGGCTACACCCTGGTGTACCTCAGTCTGATTGTGCTCATACCCCTGGCGGCGATGTTCGTGCATGCCGCCCAACTCACCTGGGATCAGTTCTGGGCGATTATCTCGGCGCCGCGGGTGCTAGCTGCCTTGAAGCTCAGCTTCGGCACCGCGCTGTGTGCCGCGATCATCAACGGCATCATCGGCACGCTGCTGGCTTGGGTGCTGGTGCGCTACACCTTCCCCGGCCGCAAGGTCATCGATGCGATGATCGACCTGCCCTTCGCCCTGCCCACCGCCGTGGCCGGTATCGCGCTGACGGCGTTGTACGCGCCGACCGGCCTGGTTGGCCAGTTCGCCACCGACCTGGGTTTCAAGATCGCCTACACCCCGCTGGGCATTACCCTGGCGCTGACCTTCGTGACGCTGCCGTTCGTAGTGCGCACGGTGCAACCGGTGCTGGCCGACATTCCCCGGGAAGTTGAAGAAGCCGCCGCGTGCCTCGGTGCGAAGCCGTGGCAGGTGTTCCGCCACATCCTGATGCCGGCGCTGTTGCCGGCCTGGTTGACCGGGTTCGCCCTGGCTTTCGCCCGTGGCGTGGGCGAGTACGGCTCGGTGATTTTCATCGCCGGCAACATGCCGATGAAAACCGAGATCCTGCCGCTGCTGATCATGGTCAAGCTCGACCAATACGACTACACCGGCGCCACTTCCATCGGCGTGCTGATGCTGGTGGTTTCCTTCGTCCTGTTGCTGCTGATCAACCTGCTGCAGCGGCGCATCGAAACCCCATAAGGAGGCGCGAACCATGTCCCAATCGTCTATTTCCGCCGCTTCCACCAACGCCGCCCGTCGCGGCAGCGCGACGTCGCGGCGCGTGCTGATTGGCCTCGGCTGGCTGATCTTTGCGCTGTTTCTGCTGCTGCCGTTGTTCATCGTCGTGTCCCAGGGCTTGAAGTCCGGCCTTGGGACGTTCTTCGCGGCAATCTTTGAGCCTGACGCCTTATCGGCGCTCAAACTCACGGTGTTCGCGGTGTTGATTTCGGTGCCGCTGAACCTGGTGTTCGGCGTGAGCGCCGCGTGGTGCGTGAGTAAATATTCATTCCGTGGCAAGAGCATGCTGGTGACGCTGATCGACCTGCCGTTCTCGGTGTCGCCAGTGATCGCGGGCCTGGTCTACGTGCTCATGTTCGGCGCCCAGGGGCTTTTCGGGCCGTGGCTGTCGGATCACGACATCCAGATCGTGTTTGCGCTGCCGGGCATCGTCCTGGCGACGATCTTCGTCACGGTGCCGTTCGTGGCCCGTGAGCTGATCCCGCTGATGCAGGAACAAGGCACCCAGGAAGAAGAGGCCGCGCGCCTGCTCGGCGCCAATGGCTGGCAGATGTTCTGGCATGTCACCGTGCCGAACATCAAGTGGGGCCTGATCTATGGCGTGGTGCTGTGTACCGCCCGGGCCATGGGCGAGTTCGGCGCGGTGTCGGTGGTGTCCGGGCACATTCGGGGGGTGACCAACACCCTGCCGCTGCATGTCGAGATCCTCTACAACGAATACAACCACGTGGCCGCGTTCGCCGTGGCGAGCCTGTTGCTGATCCTGGCGCTCTTCATCCTGCTGCTCAAGCAGTGGAGCGAAAACCGAATCAACCGCCTGCGCGCCAGCGCCGCGGAGGAATAAGTCATGTCGATCGAAGTCCGTAACGTCAGCAAGAATTTCAATGCCTTCAGGGCCCTGGACGACATCAGCCTGGACATCCAGAGCGGTGAGCTGGTGGCGCTGCTCGGGCCATCGGGTTGCGGCAAGACCACCTTGCTGCGGATCATTGCCGGCCTCGAGACGCCGGACCAGGGCAACATTGTTTTCCACGGCGAGGACGTGTCCGGCCACGATGTGCGCGATCGTAACGTCGGGTTCGTGTTCCAGCACTACGCCTTGTTCCGCCACATGACCGTGTTCGATAACGTCGCGTTCGGCCTGCGCATGAAGCCCAAGGGCCAGCGCCCGAGCGAAAGCCAGATCGCGACCAAGGTCCACGAATTGCTGAACATGGTGCAACTGGACTGGCTCGCCGACCGCTACCCCGAGCAGCTGTCCGGCGGCCAGCGCCAGCGTATCGCGTTGGCCCGCGCCCTGGCGGTGGAGCCCAAGGTATTACTGCTGGACGAACCGTTTGGCGCCCTCGACGCCAAGGTCCGCAAGGAACTGCGCCGCTGGCTGGCGCGGCTGCACGAGGACATCAACCTGACGTCGGTGTTCGTCACCCACGACCAGGAAGAAGCCATGGAAGTCGCCGATCGGATCGTGGTGATGAACAAGGGCGTGATCGAGCAGATCGGCTCGCCGGGCGACGTTTACGAAAACCCGGCCAGCGACTTCGTGTATCACTTCCTCGGCGACTCGAACCGCCTGCATTTGGGGGAGGACCGGCATGTGCTGTTCCGTCCTCACGAAGTCTCGCTGTCACGCTCGGAGCTGGAAGATCATCACGCCGCCGAAGTGCGCGACATTCGCCCGCTCGGCGCGACCACTCGGGTGACGTTGAAGGTCGAAGGCCAGAGCGAGCTGATCGAGGCCGAAGTGGTGAAGGATCACGACAGCCTGGTGGGGTTGGCGAAGGGCGAGACGCTGTTCTTCAAGCCGAAGGTCTGGCAGAAAATCGCCAACCTTTAAAGGCATCCCGAGCACGGGATTTGTGAACGGCGCAGACCTATCGTGGGAGCGGGCGTGCTCGCGAAAGCGGTGGGCCAATTGACGACGATATTGATTGTGCCGCCGGCGTGGCGACCCAACCCCCCCCCCCCACC
>NZ_JBKKRK010000024.1:34009-64845 GCF_048847255.1 Pseudomonas algeriensis
GGGGTGTGGGCGCGTCTGGGGGTGCCACCCTGCGCCGTTTTTTGTGGCGGCCCCCCCCCCCCCCCCCCCCCCCCGCTCCCACAAGGAGATTTGTGTACGACGCAGATCCATTGTGGGAGCAAGGCTTGCCCGCGATGCAAACACCTCGGTGTAGCTGATAGACCGAGGCGATGCCATCGCGGGCAAGCCTTGCTCCCACAGGTTCGCGCTCCACAAGGGTGGCAGGCTGGTATGGCAGTGTTGTCAGGCCGCCGAACGCTGGTTGCGCAACGCCACCGGCCCGGCGCGCTCTTCGATGGCGCGCTTCAGTTCGCCGCGAAGCCCCAGCAGGAACCCCGCTTCCACCACCACGAACAACGGTCCGACAATCAGCCCGGTGAGGTCATCGACGAACGCCGGTTTGCGCCCTTCGTAGTAGTGACCGACAAACTGGATCACCCAGCCCACCACGAACATCCCCAGGCCGCTGGCCAGCCATAGCGCTGTGCTTTGCGCGGCGAGCACCTGGCCCAGCCAGACGGAAAGCCCCAGTAGCACCGTCATCAGCACACCCAGGCGCAACTCCAGGCGCAGATAAAACCAGGCGCTCGCCACCGCCACCAGCAGCGCGGGAGAAACCAGAACCGCACCCACCGACCATCCCGGCCGTGACAACAACACCGCGACCGCGACGAAGATCAGCGGGATGCCGATGAAATGGCTGGCGATATTGCGCGGGTCGCGGTGGTAGGCCGCGTATTGACTGAGGTGATCGACGAGGCTTTTCATTGTTGTTCCTCCTGGGGTGATGCCTGCATGATGAACGGGTTTCACGAGGCGCTCTGTCAGCTAGCCGACACTTGTCCGGAGTTTCCATGAATTCGCACCGCTGGCACACGCATCTGCTGACCGGACATTGGTACAGCCATTTGCCCGCTGAGTTACAGAATAGTCTGCTGGAGATGTCGCGGGTGCGCCGTTTACCGCCGGGGCAGCGGTTGTTCAAGCGTGGCGACGCGCCGTGCGGTTTGTACGCAGTGCTCGAAGGGGCGGTGCGCATCGGCGCGGTCAGCGAGCAGGGCAAGGAAGCGCTGCTGAGCGTAGTGGAGGCGCCTCATTGGTTCGGTGAAATCTGCCTGTTCGATGGGCAGCCTCGAACCCACGATGCCGTAGCCGTCGGGCAATGTTCGTTGCTGTATTTACCGCAGGCTGCGCTATTGGCTTTTCTGGAAGAACAACCCGTCTATTGGCGCCATCTTGCCTTGTTGATGAGCCACAAACTGCGCCTGACGTTCATCAATCTCGAACACCTGAGCCTGATGCCCGCCCCGGCCCGCCTGGCCCACCGCCTGCTGATGATCGCCGAAGGCTACGGCGAAATCGAACCGGCTCGGCGAGTCCTGCAACTGCCCCAGGAGCAACTGGCGCTGATGCTCTCGCTGTCGCGCCAGACCACCAACCAGATCCTCAAGGACCTGCAGGCCCAGGGCATTCTTCACCTGGGCTACGGCGAGATCGAAATCGTCGACATTGAACGGTTGCGAGCCCTGACCACGAACTAAAGCCGACGCGGCATCCGTGGCGAGGGAGCTTGCTCCCGCTGGCCTGCGCAGCAGGCCCCAGCAACCTACAGGCGGATCGCATAGGCCGGTTTTGCGACTGCTGCGCCCGAAGCGTCGGCCGGCCGAGCGGGAGCAAGCTCCCTCGCCACGGGCATGGGTTGTCTGGGCGAAGGTCATCCCGAGCAAGCACACATGTTTATGCGCTACACTTCACGATAAATATGAATTAAATACAGTGCATATCGCTAAATTTAATAGATGTGCACTGTATATGATGCGGGAAGTGCGATGGAAAACCTCGGCGATTTGATAAGACGACTTCGAAAAGAACACCGCCTCTCCCAGCAGGCATTGGCCGCACAGTACGGCATGAGCCGTGCCACGATTTCCGGCATCGAAAACAACACGATTGCGGAAGTCGGTATCCGCAAGGTCGAAGCGATCCTCAACGGTTTTGGCTACGAGCTGACAGCTGTCGCTCGCCCTGCGAAACGTCCCACGCTCGACTCACTGAAAAAGGATGCTTTCCATGGCTGACGAGCAAGGCCTGGACAGGTTGCAAGTCACCGTCAGTGAAACGGCGGTTGGCATTCTTGGGCGGGGTCAGCAGCGCAGTGAATCTGTGTTTGCCTATTCCACGGGGGCGCAAGAGGAGCAGTCGGTTTCGCTGACCATGCCGGTGCGTCTTGAAGGCTACGCATGGGCACCCGGCGTACCACCCATTTTTGAGATGAACCTGCCGGAAGGCGCCTTGCGTGATGAGTTGGTTCGCCGCTTCAGCAAAGCGGTACGAGGCTTTGACGACTTCGCCATGCTTGCCATCGTGGGGCCTCATCAATTGGGTCGGGTGGGCATTGGTCGTTTGGAGATTCCGGCCGGGCCGCCTGAAACCAGTCTGGCTGACTTGCTTGTACACGACGGGGCCGAGGGGTTGTTCGACGATCTGCTGAACACCTATGGGCAGTATTCGGGCGTGTCCGGCGTACAACCCAAGGTACTCATACGCGATAGCGCATCGACAGTCGATCGCTTGACCCACCGGGGTGCCACACACCTGATCAAGGCTTTTCGCGCGGACGAGTTTCCCGAGCTGGCTGCCAACGAGTTTTTTTGTATGCGGGCCGCATTGCATGCAGGGCTTGAGGTGCCGGAGTTCGAGCTCAGTGAACGCGGTAAGTTTCTGATCGTGAAGCGTTTCGATTTATCACGTGCTGGCGAATACCTGGGCTTTGAGGACTTCTGTGTGCTCAACGGCTCTCCTTCTAAAACCAAATACGACGGTTCGTATGAAGGCGCGGCCCGGCAGATCAAGGCGTACGTTTCACCTCATAAGCTCAATCAGGCGCTGGAGTCTCTGTTTAAAATCGTGGCGCTTTCGGCTGGTTTGAAAAATGGTGATGCGCACCTGAAGAATTTCGGGGTGCTCTATGACCACTGTGGCGCTGACGCATCTATCAGGCTCGCACCCGCCTACGACCTGGTCAGTACTGCGGTTTACATTCGTAATGACAACATGGCGCTCCTGCTGGGCGGCTCCAAAGCCTGGCCGAAATATAAAATGCTGATGGGGTTTGGTCGCTCAGCCTGCAACTTGACAGAGAAGCGCTGCAAGGAATTGTTGGAGCAGGTGATCCATGGAATGGATGTCGCCATGGTCGAAATGCGTCGCTACATGAATAGTCATCAGCCGTTCCGAGCGACAGGGGAAGCAATGGTCGACGCTTGGACATCGGGCCTTGCACGCAGCCTTAAACCCAGCGCCGACTGATCCCCCGGCAGCTGTGGCGTGGGAGCTTGCTCCCGCTGGCCTGCGCAGCAGGCCCCAGCGATCTACAGGCGGATCGCGTTGGCTGGTTTTGCGACTGCTGCGCCCGAAGCGTCGGACCGGCCGAGCGGGAGCAAGCTCCCTCGCCAATCCTTAACGCAACCCATCCCGAAACTGCCCCGGCGTCATGCCCGTCCAGCGCTTGAAGGCGCGGCTGAAGCTGCTGGTGTCGGCGAAGCCCAGCAGGTAGCTGACCTCACTCAGGGAGCATTGCGGATCGCGCAGATGCAGCAGCGCCAGATTCTCCCGGCATTCGTTGAGCAGCGCGTCGAAGCGGCAGCCTTCGTCGGCCAGGTGTCGCTGCAGGCTGCGCAGGCTCAGATGCATGGTTTGGGCGATGCGTTCGGCGCTGGGTTCGCCTTCGGGCAGCTGGGCTTCGATGGCGGCGCGGACCTTGCGTTCCCAAGTCAGCGGCTGGAGCTGGGCGAGGGTGCGCTTGAGCACGGTTTCGTTGTGCTCGGCCAGCTCTGGGTTCGCGTCGTCCAGGTGGCTGTCGAAATCCACGAGGTTGAATTCCAGGCTGTCCTGGTCGGCATCGAAATGCACCGGTGCGCGAAACACCTTGTGCCATGGGCTCGGGTCCAGCGGCTGCGGGCGGCGCAGGTACACCGCCAGCGGTGCGTAGTCGCGGCCCAGCCGGTTGCGGCAGGTGCGCACATAGATCGCGGCAAACGCGTCGATGGCTTCGAAGGCGGGAGCGGGGCGTCCCGCCGGTACATCGAGACTGAAGCGATAGCGGTCTTCGCCGCGGCTCAGTTGCAAGGTCAGCGCATCGCTGACCACCGGGTGATATCGCACGATCCGCTCGAACACTTCGCGCAAACTGCCGCTGGCCACCAGGGCGTAGCCCAGCGCATGGAACGTGGTGGGGCTGACGAAGCGCGACACCCGCAAGCCGATCGCCGGGTCGCCGCTGGCCTGCACCGCCAACGTCCACAGGCGCGTGGTGGCCGAAAGCGGGTAGCGGGCGTTCGGGTCGTCCATCAATACCGGGTCCAGGCCCGCTTCCACGCACAGGGCTTGGCTGTCCAGGCCCAGCGCATCGAGCTGTTTGCGCAGGGCGCGGGTCCAGCTGGCGAGGGAGGTGGGTTCGGTCATGACGATTGGCGCTTGCGGTCAACAGGTTGGCGTTTACGGCTACCACCCGATGGGACAACGCCCGGCAGGATGAGCACATCGTTAACAGAGGATGTAAGCCATGCACGGCACTTGCGCAAGCCCCGAGCGATTGAATGCACAACAGCGAGCCGCCCACATTCGCCAGGTTGTCCTGGCCCGAGGTGAGGAATTGCGTCGGCGCTACCCGATCCTGCAGCACCAGGACGCGCTGGGCGCAGGCATCCTGGCGTTCGCCCTGGCCGGGATGATCGGCTCGGCGCTGCTCTACATTAACGGTCACCTGGCCGGTTGGGCCTGCCTGCTGCTCAACGCGTTTTTCGCCTCGCTGACCCACGAGTTGGAACATGACCTGATCCACAGCATGTACTTCCGCAAGCAGCGCGTGCCCCATAACGTGATGATGGGTCTGGTGTGGCTGGCGCGGCCCAGCACCATCAACCCATGGATCCGCCGTCATCTGCACCTCAACCACCACAAAGTATCCGGCAGCGAAGCGGACCTGGAAGAGCGGGCGATTACCAACGGTGAGCCGTGGGGATTGGCGCGTTTGCTGATGGTGGGTGACAACGTGATGTCGGCGTTCATCCGCCTCCTGCGAGCCAAGACCTGGGCGCACAAGCGCAGCATCCTCAAGCGTACGCTGAAGGTGTACTTCCCACTGGCACTGCTGCATTGGGGCGCCTGGTACGTGTTCCTTGGTTTTCATGGGGCCAACGCTGTGGCCGGGCTACTGGGCGCTTCCATCGACTGGTCGGCCAATACCCTGGCGACGATGCACATCATCGACATCGCCGCCGTGGTGATCATCGGCCCGAATGTGCTGCGCACCTTTTGCCTGCATTTCATCAGTTCGAACATGCATTACTACGGCGACATCGAGCCGGGCAATGTCATCCAGCAGACCCAAGTGTTGAACCCCTGGTGGCTGTGGCCGTTGCAGGCGTTCTGCTTCAACTTCGGCAGCAGCCATGGCATTCATCATTTCGTGGTGAAGGAGCCGTTCTACATCCGGCAGATGACGGTGCCGGTGGCCCATGAGGTGATGCGGGAGATGGGCGTGCGGTTCAACGATTTCGGCACGTTCGGGCGGGCGAATCGGTTTGCGGGTGAGGAAGGCGTTGTGAGGGAAGAGGCGAAGGCCGTTCAGGCCTAAGAGCAAAGAGATAACTGTTGTGGCGAGGGGATTTAGCGAACCGTCGCACCGCCCCGCTGGACCGCGAAGCGGGCCCAAAAAAACTGGGGCCGCTGCGCGGCCCAGCGGGGATAAATCCCCTCGCCACAGGGGTATCTTTCAGGCCAGACAAATGCGTCTGGCCGGGAGGATGAGTCAGAACTGATAACTCACAGTAGCCGCCACATTGCGCTCTTCGCCCATGTAGCAGAAGTTCAGGCTGGCGCACGAGGCGACGTAGGTTTCGTTGGTCAGGTTGTTCGCGTTCAGGCGCACGTCCACGCCCTTCAAGCCGACCTTGCCCAGGTCATACCCCACCGACGCATCGAACAACGTGTAGGACGGCACCTTCATGGTGTTCTCCGCATCGACCCAACTGTAGCCGACATAACGCACGCCGCCGCCCAGTCGCAAGCCATCGAGCGTGCCGCTGTCGAACTTGTAGTCCGCCCACACCGAGGCCATGTGGCGCGGGGCCTGGGTCGGTGAGTTGCCTTTGTTTTCGATGATGTTGGTCGGGGTGCTCAGCGTGCTGACCATCGACTTCGAATATTCGATGTCGGTGAAGGTGTAGCTGCCCAGCACTTTGAACTGCTCGGTCAACTGTACGTGCGCTTCCAGTTCCAGCCCTTGGGAACGAACGGCGCCGACGGCGCGATAGAAATTTTCCTGGGGCAGCTTGGTCGCGAGGTTTTCCTGATCGATGCGGAACAGCGAGGCGGTGTACAAATCATCGGTGCCTGGCGGTTGGTACTTCAAGCCCAGTTCCCACTGCTTGCCGTCGGTGGGCGCCAGTGGATTGCCAGCGCTGTCGGCGTAGGAGTTGGGGTTGAACGACTCCGAGTAGCTGATGTACGGGGCCAGGCCGTTGTCGAACAGGTACAGCGCTCCGACGCGGCCGGTGAGCTTGGTGCGCTTGTCATTGATCTCGGTGCCTTCAGGGCGACCAGCTTCGGCGATGCGGTTTTCATCCGAAGTTTCGACCCAGTCCTGGCGCAGGCCCAGGGAGAAGCGCCACTTGTCCATTTCGATCAGGTCTTGCAGATAGACACCGGTTTGCTCCAGGCGTCGCACGTAGCTGGTCGCGCTGACGTTGGTGATCGCCGAGTTTCCGTAGACCGGGTCGAAGGCGTTGATCGGGGCGAGGCTGCCGCTGGTCCAGTCGACCACGGTCTTGCGCCGCTGGTAGTCCGCGCCCATCAGCACGGTGTGCTTGGTCGCGCCGGTGAAAAATTCGGCCTGCAGCATGTTGTCGACGATGAACGAATGCAGCTTTTCATCGGCGCCGGTGTAGTAACGGTTCAACTCGTTGCTGGTGGGGCTGGTCCAGCCGAAGGCATAGACCTGATTGTTGGTGACGTCGGAGTCCAGGTAGCGGAAGTTTTGCCGGGCGGTGAAGACATCGTTGAAACGGTGTTCGAATTGATAACCGAACGACTGCTGATCACGTTCGTAAACGTCGACGCCGGGCTCGCCTTCGAAGAAATTTTCCGAGATCCGCCGACCGTTGCGCGGGTGCAGTGCGCCGTCGGCCGGTACGCCGCCATGGTAGCCGCCGTCGGGTTCGTGCTGCAGGTAGGCTTGCAGGGTCAGCGAGGTGTCCTCGGTGAAGTCGATGCTGACGGTGGGCGCCAGGGTGAAGCGCTTTTCTTTGTTGTGATCGAACTGGGTATCGGAGGTGTCCGCCAGGCCGATCAGGCGATAGGCGATGCGTTTTTCATCGTCCACCGGCCCGCTGAAGTCGAAGCCCACGCCGCGCTGGCCCTGGGTGCCGACAGTGGCCTGGACCTGATGGTAGGCCTCATAAAGCGGCTTTTTGCTGGTAAGCGCCACCAGGCCGCCCGGAGAACTGCGGCCATACAGCACCGACGACGGGCCCTTGAGGATGTCGACGCGCTCGAGAAAGTACGGGTCGACCTGCATGGAACTGTAGGTGCCGCTGTCGCCCATGGACTTGAGGCCGTCGAGGTAGATGTTATCCACCGAGCCGTCGTTGAAGCCGCGCATGGCCACGTAATCGTAGCGATGGGTCGCACCGTAGGGGTTGGTCAGCACGCCGGGGGTGTAGCGCATCGCCTGGGATACGGTCTGCGCGCCCTGGTCGTCCATTTGCTCGCGCGTCACCACCGATACGCTTTGTGAAGTCTCTCGCAGGGCGGTACTGGTCTTGGTCGCGACTTGGCTGTGGGTGGCGTTGTAGCCCGCCATGCTGCCCAAGGCGTTACCCAGGGCGAAGCCCTTGACGTCAGTGGTCGGCAGCGCCAGTGCACTGTCCCCGGCCTGGGCCTGCAATACGTAGCCGCTGCCTTCCTGGCCGACCGCAATCAGCCCCGAACCGCTGAGCAACTGGTCCAAGGCCTGGTCCGCCGAGTAGTCACCTTTGAGCCCAGGCGACTGGCGGCCAGCGGTTTGCTCGGGGGTGCTCGCCAGGGTAATCCCGGCCTGGCGCGCGAACTGATTCAGCACCTCGTTCAACGGGCCTGCCGCGATGTTGTAGCTCTGACGGCTGGCCGTGACGCCGTCCTGCGCGGCGACAGCGAGCATCGGCACGGCGCTGACGCCCAGCGCGGTGCTCAGCAGTGCGGCGTGGACGGCTTGGCGCAAAGGGCTGGTTTGCGAGGAACAGCCGAAGGAGGTCTTGAGGGTTACGCG
Source organism: Pseudomonas algeriensis (assembly GCF_048847255.1). Classification (NCBI taxonomy): domain Bacteria; kingdom Pseudomonadati; phylum Pseudomonadota; class Gammaproteobacteria; order Pseudomonadales; family Pseudomonadaceae; genus Pseudomonas; species Pseudomonas algeriensis. Next base: position 42,318 of record NZ_JBKKRK010000024.1, read on the forward strand.
CTCAGTCATTTTGGGTTTCCGTTGGAGTCGCTGAAGGCAGATAAGCGTTACTTACTGTCCTAGCCGGACGCCCTCGCAAAACCCGCCAAAAAAATCAGGCCGCACGTTCCACCGTGACCCACCAGCGGGTTCGATAATGCAGCTGCACGGGCAGCGTGCGGGGGAGCACGGCCAGCATCTTGTCGATGTCATCCAGGCGGAAGACTCCGGACAAGCGCAGGTCCGCGGCCGAGGCGGCGCATCTCAGACAGCCCCGGCGGTAGCGGCCGACCTCGTTGAGGAAGTCTTCCAGGCGCATGTTGCGCGTCACGATCAAGCCGTCCGCCCAGGCGCCGGCGTCCATGTCCAGGGGCGGCGCCAGGGTCGCTGTCGATGAACTGACGATGTAGCTTTGCCCTGCCTCCACGTGGATCGGCGCGCCCTCGCTGTTGCGATGTGAGCGAATGGCGACCCGGCCGCTGGTGACGCCCAGGCGCGTGCAGCCGCTGTCCTGGCGCACGACGAAGCGCCCTTCCAGTCCTTCGAACAGACCCTCTCGGCTTTTCACCAGCAGCGGGCGTCCTGGGTCTCGGCCACAGGTGACCATGATTTCGCCGCGGGTCAACGTGATCAGACGCTGGCTGGCGGTGTAGTCGAGGTCGGCGGCGCTGTGGGTGTTGAGTTCAAGTCGTGTGCCGTCCGGCAGTTGGAAGCCGCGTCGTTCGCCTGTGGCAGTGGCGAAGTCGGCACGCCACGGCTGCCAGCCTAGGTCCTTGCCCAGCCATGCGGCGGCGCCCACCACGGCGACGCCGGACAACAATTTCAGGGCCTGGCGTCGACCGAGGCGCTGGGCGCTGGCCTCCAGGGTGTCGAGGGCAATATGAGCACTGGGCACGGCGCGCAGGTTGGAGGTGAGTTCGCTGTGCAGCGATTGCACCCGTTGCCAAGCCAATTCGTGATCGTGATGGGCGATGCGCCAGGCGTCGCACTGTTGGCGAAGGATCGGATTGGCGGCATGGTTGCGCAGGCGCAGCAGCCAATGGATCGCTTGCTTGACCACCAGTTGCGAAGGACCTCGACCGCGCGATGGCGGGTCGATCGGCTCAATCTTCATAGCGCAGCACGTAGCAGTGGTACAGCGCATCGGCGACGTACCGCTCCACCGACCGAAGCGAGATGCCCATTTGCTCGGCGATCTGCTTGTGGGTCATGCCGTCACACTGTGCAAGCAGGAACGCCCTGCGTACTTTCGGCTTGAGGCCGTCGAGCATGCGGGAAATGCCCTCCAGCAGTTCGAGGATCAGGGCTTGGGCTTCGGCACTTGGGATCTGGGCCTGCGGCAGATGCGCGATGGTTTCGAGGTAGGCGCGTTCTATTTCTTCCCGGCGCCAGTGATCGATCACCAAGCCCTGCGCGATGGTGCGCAGGAAGGCGCGCGGTGCCGTGAGTTCCAGGCGTTCGGTGCGTTGCAGCAGGCGCACGAAGGTGTCCTGGGCCAGGTCAGCCGCATCGGCGGCGTTGCCCAGTCGGTGGCGCAGCCATGTATGGAGCCAGCCGTGATGGCTGCAATAAAGCGCCTGTACTGCTAACTGGGGGGAGGACATGAGCGCAATAGCCTGATATCACAAATGATAATAGGTCGCATTGTCATAAGCGTTCATTAAATTTGCAACCACTGTTCGACGCAGGCTGTGTGATGTTGGCAATCATCTCGTCGGACAATTGAACAAGGGCCTAATCTTTTCCACGGGTTGGCCGACAGAAGGGTATGCGTGCACCAAAATGGAGCGGATCCAATCTCCAGCTCTTGCGGCTACATGGAACTGCCAACCGGAATGCACCCCCATCCCCTGCATAAGAAGTCCCTCCATGAATCTTAAGTTCAGCCACAAAATCCTCTTGGCCGCCTCTGGTGTGGTGGTGTTGGCTTTTGCCCTGTTCACGCTCTATAACGATTACCTGCAACGCAATACCATCGGTCGCAGCCTGGAATCCTCCATCGAGCAATCCGGTGACCTGACGGCCAGCAGCATCCAGAACTGGATGAGCGGGCGGGTGCTGGTGTTGGAAAACCTGGCTCAGAACATCGCGCACCAAGGGGCGGGCGCCGATTTGCCAGGGCTCGTGGACCAGCCGGCGTTGACCTCGAACTTCCAGTTCACCTACGTGGGCCAGAACACCGGCGTGTTCACTCAACGACCTGACGCGAAGATGCCCGACGGCTACGACCCGCGTCAGCGCCCTTGGTACAAACAGGCCGTGGCCGCCGATAAAACCATGCTGACCCCACCCTACGCGGCGGCAGTGGGCGGCCTGGTGGTGACCATTGCCCTGCCGGTCAAGCACAACGGTGAATTGTTGGGCGTGGTGGGCGGTGACCTGAGCCTGGAAACCCTCGTGAAAATCATCAACTCCGTGGACTTTGGCGGGATCGGTCATGCGTTTTTGGTCAGCGGCGACGGCCAGGTCATCGTCAGCCCGGACAAAGACCAGGTAATGAAAAACCTCAAGGACATCTACCCCGGCACCCCTGTGCGTATCGGCAAGGGCATCCAGGAAGTTGAGCTGAACGGGGAGGACCGCATCCTTTCGTTCACCCCGGTGGCAGGTTTGCCGGGCGCCGAGTGGTATATCGGCCTGTCGATCGACAAGGCCAAGGCCTACGCACCGCTGAGCCATTTCCGTACGTCTGCGTTGATTGCGATGTTCATTGCAGTGGCTGCGATTGCGTTGCTGCTGAGTCTGCTGATCCAGGTGTTGATGCGCCCGCTCACCACCATGGGCCGCGCCATGCAGGACATCGCCCAGGGTGAAGGCGACCTGACCCGGCGCCTCGTGGTGCAGGGCAAGGACGAATTCGCGGTATTGGGAGGGTCGTTCAACCAGTTCGTGGAACGTATCCACGCGTCGATCGCCGAAGTGTCTTCCGCCACGCGTCAGGTGCATGACCTGTCGCAACGGGTGATGACATCTTCCAACGCCTCCCTGGTTGGATCGGATGAGCAGAGCGCGCGCACCAATAGCGTGGCCGCCGCGATCAATCAGTTGGGCGCCGCGACCCAGGAAATCGCCCGTAACGCCGCCGATGCCTCGCAACACGCCAGTGGCGCCAGCGAGCAAGCGGACGATGGTCGTCAGGTGGTGGAAAAAACCATCCAGGCGATGACCGAGCTGTCACAGAAAATCAGCCTGTCGTGCACCCAGATCGAAACCCTGAACGCCAGCACCGACAACATCGGGCACATCCTGGATGTGATCAAGGGCATCTCCCAGCAAACCAACCTGCTGGCCTTGAACGCCGCCATCGAAGCGGCCCGTGCCGGGGAGGCCGGACGTGGTTTTGCTGTAGTGGCCGATGAAGTGCGCAACCTGGCGCACCGCACCCAGGAGTCGGCTGAAGAGATTCACAAGATGATCACCTCGCTGCAAGTCGGCTCCCGTGAAGCGGTGACCACGATGAACGCGAGCCAGGCTTCCAGCGAGGAGAGCGTGGAAGTGGCGAACCAGGCCGGCTTGCGCTTGGTCAGCGTGACCCAGCGCATCGGCGAAATCGACGGCATGAACCAATCCGTGGCCGCCGCGACCGAGCAACAGACAGCCGTGGTGGAGACCCTCAACATGGACGTCACGCACATCAATACGTTGAACCAGCAAAGCGTCGCCAACCTCAACGAAACCCTGAAGGATTGCGATGCCTTGTCGCAGCAGGCCAATCGATTGAAGCAACTGGTGGACAGCTTCAAGATCTGACGGACCCGATCCCCCGTGGCGAGGGAGCTTGCTCCCGCTGGCCTGCGCAGCAGGCCCCTGCAAGCCTGCAGGCGGACCGCGTTGGCTGGCTTTACGCCTGCTGCGCAGCCGAGCGGGAGCAAGCTCCCTCGCCACGGGTGTGGGTTGTCTGGGCTGATGCCATCGCGAGCAGGCTCGCTCCCACAGGGTTTTTTGGTCAGGCGAACATCTTCACCACATTTCCCATCGCCTCATCGGCGAACCCTTGCAGGAAATCCCTGAACCCTTCCCGTGTGTGCGCCTCGGTGTGGTCGGCGATGATGGTCCAGGTGGCGCGGCAGCGGCTGTCTCCCAGGGGCTCGACGCGCATCGCCGCCCAGAGGTTGTCGATGCCGAGGGTGTTGTAGATCAGCGTCCAGGTCATGTGCATGGCCTGGTCATCGCGGCTGTTGAGTTGCTCCACCACTAGGTTTTGTCCGTCGCGGAAGAATTTCTTGCGCAGCGAACGCACGCCGTCGCCAGTCATTTCGATGTATTCAAGGGCTGGAATAAAGCGGTTGAACCCGCCGAAGTCGCCCACCACTTCCCAGACGCGCGCGGCGTCGGCGGGCACTTGCACCGAGGTTTCGACATGGCAGGCTTGAGGGTTCTTGATCAGGGTGTCGGGTTGAAAAGCACTCATGGTCTTGCTCCTTGCGTGGGGTTGGGTTGCTTCAGATGAAATCGATGGCCTTGAGGTAATCAGCACCGCGGCGCAGCAGGGCCGGGGACTTTTCCGGGTAACGGGTGCCCATCTGCCTCACGCCGGACCGGGCGTTGTCATGGCGGATCAGGGAGATGTCGCCGATGTCCTCTTCGAAGCCGTTGAGGTAGAAACCCAGTACGCCGAACAGCGCGTTGTCGGTATCGACCCGCGCCAGCTGCTGTTGCCAGTCCGCGACACTGACCAGCGCGAATTCCCGGCCACTGTCGCGGAACGACGCCACATAGGCGTCCCAGCTCAAGGGTTCGGGATTGTGCAGGTTGAACACGGCCTGGTTGGGTTGGTAACGGCTGGCGTGGAAGGCGATGAAGCGGGCCAGGAAGTCCACCGGCATCAGGTCGAAATTGAGCGACAGATCCGGCACCTGGCCGAGCTGGATCGATCCCTTGAGCATCAGCATCAAGCGGTTCTTGTGGGGCTGGCAGACCCCGGTCTGGCTGTTGAAGCTGATGTTGCCGGGACGGAACAGATTGACCCGGACGCCAAGGTCCCGGGCCCGTTGCAGAATCCGCTCGCCGACCCATTTGGACAGGTTGTAGCCATTCTTGATGTAGATCGGCGGTGTCCTTGCTGCTGGCTGCTCCAGCACCTGCCCGTTAGCGTCCAGGGTGCTGGAGGCCGACAGCGTCGAGACGAAGTTGAAGATTTTCTTGCTGCGCCCTTCGCACAGCCGCAGGCATTCGAAGATGGGCTCGACGTTGTCCCGCGCCAGGGACTCGTAGTCGAGCACATGATTGACATGGGCGGCGTTGTGCACCAACGCGCCGAACGTGCTGTCGATCCGCTGGTAGGTGTCGTCCGGCAAGCCCAGTTGTGGCTGGGTGATGTCGGCGGCGTAGACGCTGACACGGCTCAGGTCCAGATGCTCCAGGCGATTTTCCCGCAGGGCCTGGGCGAACCGCTGGGCCGCGCTTTGCCCGCCGGATTCACGCACCAGGCACGCCACTTCCGTGGCCCCCCACGCCAGCAACGCTTCGACGATATGCACGCCGAGAAAGCTGTTGGCGCCGGTCACGACCACTTTATGCACATCACCGCTCTGGCTGATGGGCAGTGGAGCGAGGTTGAGTTCGGCTTCGGCGTCGATGAAAGCCTGGGGGCTCAGCGAGGGTGCATCGCTCTGGTCGGGGGCATCGAGCAACTTCGCCAAGGTGATCAGCGTCGGTGCTTCAATGAAGCGGTTGATCGACAGGCTGCGACCAAACGTCTGCCTGAGACTCAACAGCAGCTGCGAAAGCAGGATCGAATGCCCGCCAAGGTTGAAAAAACTCTCGTCGATGGCGATGTCCTCGGCTGGCAACTGCAGCAGCTCGGCCCATAGCTGTCGGAGCTGGGTTTGCAATGCATTTTGTGGCTGACGTCCTTGAACTCCTGCCTGGACCGATCCCGCCGACGCCAGCAATGCCCGGCGATCGACCTTGCCGTTGCTGGTGTAAGGCAGGCTGGGCAGCTCTACATAGGCCGCCGGGTGCATGTAGCTCGGCAGCGAATCCTGCACATGCTGGCGCAAGGCGTTGAGGGCCGCGCCGGGTCGATCGTCCACGGGGTTCGCCAGGAACGCCAGGATCCGCCGTCGCTCGTCGACCCCCACCGCCACCTGACGAAACACTTGGCTGTCGCGCAGGCAATGCTCGATCTCCTCGGGCTCGACCCGAAAGCCGCGGATCTTGACCTGGTTGTCGCGGCGGCCGCACAGCTCGATCCCGTCGTCGGTCCACTGGCCGATATCCCCCGTGCGATAGACCCGCAGCGCTTGCTCGTTGGGCAGCGTCAGGTCGAGATAACGGCTGCTGGTCAGCACTGGATCGTTCAGGTACCCCAGGCCGACTCCAGGCCCTGCGATGTACAGCTCGCCGGGTGTGCCCTGGGGCACCGGTTGCAGGTGTTCGTCGAGGATGAGCACGCGGGCATTGCCGATGGGTATACCGAGGTTGCGGTTGTTATCGCCTACGGCGAATTGCCGCGTGGTGGCCAATACCGTGGTTTCCGTCGGGCCGTAGATATTGTGGAACCGGCACTGCGGCGCCAGTCGCTCGATCACGTACGGCTCGCAGACGTCCCCGCCAGTAATCAGGTGCGCCAGCCTCAATGACGCCTCCAGCGGCATGACGCTCAACAGCGCGGGCGGCAGGAAGGCATGGCTGACGCGCTGTTCACGCATCAACGACTCCAGTCGCTGCGGGTCGCGGCGCTGATCCTCGCTGGGCACCACCAGCAGTCCGCCTTGGATGAAGGTCGGCAAGATGTCCAGCAACGATGCGTCGAAGTTGATGGTGGAAAACTGCAACGCTCGGCTGTCGCGCCGCAGCTCGACATGATCTGCGTACCAGGCGCAGAAATGGCTGAGGTTGCGGTGGCTGAGCAGGACCCCCTTGGGCTGGCCGGTGGTGCCGGAGGTGTAGATCGCCACGGCTGGTTCGTCGGCATTCACCACGCGGCGAATCGTCGAGGCCGGGAGGCCAGGCTTGGACGAAGACAGCCGATGGACATTCAGCATCGGCGTCGGGCTATCGCCCAGGTCGCTGTCGCCATCGTGCAACAAGAGATCGGCCTTGGCGTTGTCGAGGATGAACCGCCGGCGTTGCGCCGGGTGTTGCGGGTCCAGCGGCAGGTACACCGCCCCGCACCCCAGCACCGCAAGGATTGCAGCGTACAGCTGCGCGGATTTGGGCAGGCACACGGCGATCACCCGTGGATGATCGGTTGCTCTTCCCAGGCTTGCCGTTATGGCCTCCTGCAACCGCAACACCCAATTGCGCAAGGTCCTGTAGTCGATGAGCTGACCCTCGACCCACAGGGCAGGCTGCGATGCGTCGTCGAGCATGCGCTGCTCGATGCTGTGCATGACAGGCATTTTTGCGGCCGCCAGCAGCCAAGGTACGGCGGGCCGGTTAAGGCAGTGTTTGAAGGCCAGCGGCTCCAACGCATCGAGCCCGTGCTCGGGTTGGTCGCTGGGCTCGTGCGGGGCCGTCGGCCATTGATCGAAACCGTGCTCATCGCGTGACAGATGACTGACCAGCCGTGCGCCGTGCTCGACGATTGCGGTTATTGCCTGCTGGCGCAGCGACTGGCCGTTGCCGTCGCTCGGCGTGGTGATCACTTCGTGGACCAGCAGTCGCTGCGCTGCGTCACGGAAAAACACCACCGGCCGCGGCAATGCCTGGCCGGGCGCTTCCTGGAATGCCACGCGCAGCCGGAGCTCAACACCAGCCTCGATGGCCCCTGGCGCCGTACCATCGTCGATCAACAGGTCGATCGCGCGGTCGCCGGCCGGTGATTGTGGACCCACGACGGCGTGGCCGTGTCGTTCAAGTTCCCGGGCCAGTTCGGCCAGGGCCTGGCTGTGGCCAGACATTGCGATTTCGAGGCGTCTCATCGGAAGGTCCTCATGGGGTCAGGTAGTCGGCCAGGGCATCGCGCACGCAGGCTGACGCCAGCATCGAGCTGCCGCGGAAGAACCGCGTGATGTTGCCCACCAACGGGTGAAAACGGTTGATGAGATAAGCCAGCGCCCGGGCGTCTTCGCGCAGCGACTGGCGTGCCGATTCGTCGATCGGCAAGTGGTTGATCAGCTCGAAATCGAACGCCTGCTGCAGGTCGCTCGCCAGGTAATCGGCGATGAAACCGGGCATCAGCCGCGCAATCGTCTCGCGGTCCTCTTCGGGCGCGGCGCGCCAGTAAATCTGTACCAGCCGCGTCCAGAAACCGGAGTGGCGTCCCTCATCCTGCAGGTGATCGGCCATGAGCCCCTTGATCGAGGCCTTGACCGAGTCGTCCCGGGCAAAGGCTGCCACTTCGTTGGTCACGGTGTTTTCGGCGATGGCGATGCAGACCAACTCCACGGCGCTGAGCAGATGCTCCGGTGTTCGCGCCAGCGTGGCCGGAATGGCACGGCTGAGCTCGATCTGCTGGGGCAACGGGATCGGTGCGATGCCGGTCATGTCGATGGTTTGCTGCATGAAGTCCATCGCCACCAGCGCGTGGTAGTCCTCGTCCACCACCACGGTCATCGCGTCATAGCGACAGGCGAATGGAAACTCGATGCCAAAGCGGTTCTTGGCGATGCGCCGGGCGGTGTGATCCACCAGCTCGGTCTCGAAAATCACCACGTCGTTGATGAACTTGTAGAGACTCTGCACCAGGACAAAATCACGCAATTGCGGGCAATGGGTCAGGAAGGTCTGGCTGTGCACCATGGGTTGGCGGCTCATGGGAAAGATCAGCTTGTCGTCATCCTCGACCCGGCGCCGTGGCCGGGTACGGATCGTCGCCCGGCTTTCCCAGGCGTCGGCGAATGACTGGTATTGGATGGCATTCATGGCGTCACCTGCGCAACCGGCTGGGTCATGCTCAGGCGCAGGCCATCCCACAAGGCTGCGCGGCTGTGGACGGCAGCGAGGGCAGCGGCGAGGACTTCGCGCTCGCGCTGCGGGTCGCCATCGATCAGCCGCGCCAGCAATTTTTCCGCCGCCGGGCCGTGGTCTTCGGAGTCCACCTCGATATGGCGTTGCAGGTAATAACGAAACGTCGGTGCCTGATCCAGGCCGATACCCCAGGCGTCCAGCATCCGCTGGAACATCTGCGGGATGACGCTTTCGCGACCATGCACGAACGCGGCGGCCACGCTGTGGGCCGGGGCGTGCAGGGCGGTGTGCAGGGTCTGGCGCACGAAGCGCGCGGCGGCCGGTTCTACCTCGACGCTGTCCAGCGCGGTTTCGGGGCTGACGCCTTCTTGCTGCAGGGCGATGAATTGTTCAATCGCCTGGGTGTCCGCGCCTACCTCGCGCATGGCGTCCAGATACAGTTCGAAATGGCTGCAATAACCGGCACCGGGACGGTCGTCGGATTCTTCTCCCAGAACGATTTCGTTGATCAGACGCGCGGCATGGGGGTCGGCGGGTGGCAGCCACGGCAGTTGGATGCAGGTCAGTTCCCTTTGCAGCCGCTTGGTCAGGGACATGAAGTCCCACACGGCGAAAACGTGGCTTTCCATAAAACGGCGCAACAGGTCGATTGATGTTATTTCGGAAAAAACCGGGTGTTCACCAAGTTCGTGTTTTTTCAGAGATAGTTGTTCTTTGGTTGGCTGCATTGGAACGTCCTCATCAATATTGTTTGTCCGGAAAGTTGCTCGCCTGTTTTTGTCGGGGCGAGCGAGTGCGCGAACCGGAATTCATGTTCACTTGGAACTTTTAACTGATACCTGCTTGTGGCTGTGTGGCTTGCTACAGGCGCATACCATGGTGCCTGTGGGCGTCGATAGCAACTCGACGAGTAAAAAATTAGTACAAGTTTCAAACGCTTCGCAAGTTATTTTTTTTATATTTAAAGCGGTGTTTTTATTGGGCGCGAAGAGGATGGTTAAAACTTTGTTTATAAGTTTTATTGGCGCGAAGTTGCTCCTTCCGATTTATAACGATCAGAATCGAATGGTTCGAGTGAATGCCTCACTCGGAGCACTTCAGGGATCAAGGGAAGTAAGAAGTTGATGTTTTATGGACGGGAACCCGGTCGGACCTCCAGGTCATCCCGCCAGTTGGGCGGCGCTCCTTGCGTGATGGCTTCGATTCGCCTGGCTATTGCCGGGCGCTGACTTCTTCAGGTCTTTTTTTGAACCGATAAACGCAAGAGTGAGCCCAAATCGACAGCAGTTCCATTGAACTGATGCAGCGACGCACCGCGGCCACGGTCAGGCCGTGCCCTGCTGGCAATCGGGTGTAGGAGGGATGTGTAAGAAAGTGCTACGCCGACCAGGTGGTCGGCGCTGGGGCTGCGGTTCGGCTACTGCTTCAAGTACCGACGCATGGTGACCGAGGCTTTCTCGAGGTGCTCTTTAAGCAGATGAACCGCTAGGTCGATGTCTTTGGCTACCGCCGCGGCGAGTATCGCGCGATGGTCACACTGGGTGAGCTTGCCCAAACCCATGGCTGAAAGGTGAAAGCGCAGGAAACGTTCTTCTTCATTGAGCTCATGTTCGATCAGGTCCAACAGCTTGGCGTTGGGCGCCTTATGGTAAAGCGACATGTGGAATAGACGGTTGAGCTTGGCGATCTGTGCATGATCAACTTGGCCTTCCAATTGCTCGATGTATTCGGCGGCCATGGCCAGGTCATTGTCGTCTAGCAGAGGAATGGACAAGCGCAGGGCGAAGGCTTCGAGGACCGACCGCAAGGCGTAGGTTTCGACTGCATTGCTGGTAATCAGCGGGGCTACCACCGCGCCCTTGTGCTGGACCACGTTGAGCAATGACTGCGCTTCGAGCTGGCGCAACGCTTCGCGTACCGGCATGCGGCTGACACCGAACAGGTCTGCCAATTCCTGCTGGCGCAACGCTGTGCCGCTTGGCAGTCGCCCGTCGAGAATGGCTTCGCGCAAAGAGCTTTCAATGATTGCGCGGGCCTGGGCAGCGGGGATGGGCCCGTTGACCTGAATAGTGCTGAGTGGTTTGGGCTTCTGTGTCACGACAACACCTGACTGTAGTCACAATGATTGGATCCAAGGCAACGTTAGTTACAGAATGCCAAGCCGTCAAAATCTCGCGGCCTCGGTTCCTGAACTAAAGTTTAGACTGCTTGCGGTGATTGCAACCTGCCATTGTTTTTTGCCGGTCCAGGCTGCACCATCCAACGAATTTTTCCAACGGCCCTTTTCGGACGTATTTCCCTTGGCTGCACCTTCCCCGGTCCTCAGGTCCTTGCGCTGGCTGTGTTCGGCATTTTTGCTGGCAGGCCTGATGCTGGGCGGCCTGCGAGCCGACTGGGACTTTGCGCAGATAAGCCGGCGGGCGCAAGCGTTATATGGACCGCTGGGCGACGGGCAGCAGCGGATCGATGCGTGGCAGCAGTTGCTGGCAACCCAGAAGCAGATTCCTGAGCTTGCACAGCTCAAGGTGGTGAACCTGTTCTTCAACAAACAGGTGCGCTACGTGGAAGACCTCGATTTGTGGCGTGAGACCGATTATTGGGAAACCCCGATCCAGGCCCTGTGGAAGGGCGCGGGCGATTGCGAGGACTACGCCATCGCCAAGTATTTCAGCCTGCGCCATCTAGGGGTTTCCAGTGACAAGCTGCGCATCACCTACGTCAAGGCGTTGCGGCAGAACCGCGCGCACATGGTGCTGACGTATTACGCCACCCCCGATGCCATGCCACTGGTACTCGATAGCCTGATCGACGGCATCCAGCCGGCCAGCCAGCGAACCGACTTGCTGCCGGTCTACTCTTTCAATGCCGAAGGGCTGTGGCTGTCAGGCAAGGGCAACAAGAAAGTGGGCGACACCAAGCGCCTGTCCCGGTGGCAGGATGTGTTGAAGAAAATGCAGGCCGAAGGTTTCCCGGTCGAGACGACTAACTAGGAGCACGCGCTCAGATGTCTTTGTTCAAACAGCTGTTGATCGCTATCTGTCTGTTCCTGGTGGTTGCCTTCAGCGGCAGCTTCATGGTCAGCCTGGAGAGTTCGCGGACCCAGTACGTCAATCAGCTGCGTTCCCATGCCCAGGACGCGGCCACGGCGCTGGCGCTGTCGTTGACGCCGAACATCGACGACCCGGCGATGGTCGAGCTGATGGTCAGTTCGATCTTCGACAGCGGCTACTACGCCAGCATCCGCGTGGTCGACGTGACAAACGACAAGACCCTGGCCGAGCGCACCGGCACCCCGGATGCCGGCAATGTACCGCAGTGGTTTATCAAGCTCATCGGCCTTGAGCCGGCCGGCGGCGATGCGATTGTCAGCCGCGGTTGGGAACAGGCGGCGCGGGTCGAAGTGGTCAGCCACCCGATGTTCGCCCTCGCCAAGCTGTGGCAGAGCGCGCTGGGCAGTCTGGGCTGGTTGTTGCTGTGCGGCGCCGTGAGCGCGGTGCTGGGAGCCTTGCTGCTGCGTCGCCAGCTCAAGCCGCTGGACTACATGGTTCACCAGTCCCACGCCATCGCCCGACGTGAGTTTTTGAGCCTGCCGGAGCTGCCGCGCACACCTGAATTGCGGCGTGTGGTCCAAGCGATGAACCAGATGGTCGAGAAGCTCAAGGCGCTGTTCCAGGAACAGGCCGAGCGCAGTGAAAAACTGCGGGTGGAGTCCTATCAGGACAACCTCACGGGGCTGGCCAATCGACGGTATTTCGAGATGCAGTTGCATGCGCGGGTGAGCAACCCGGAACAGGCCAGTTCCGGTTATCTGTTGTTGTTGCGGGTCAAGGACCTCGCCGGTCTGAACCAGCGGCTGGGCGGGCAGCGCACCGATCAGTTGCTCAAAGCCGTGGGCGAGCAGTTGTCGCGTGAGTGCGCTCGCTACCCGGAAACCCATAACCTGGTGACGCGGATACGCGGTGGGGAGTTCGCGGTGCTGGCACCCGGGCTGGTGCGCGAGGAGGCGCTGCAGCTGGCGCAGAATCTGGAAGGCGCGCTGGCGAGTTTGCACGCCACCGGCGCGACCGACGTGGCATCGGTGGCGTCCATCGGGCTCGCTCCGTTCGTTCATGGCGACTCGCCGCAGGCAGTGCTCCAGCTTGGCGACCAGGCACTGGCCCAGGCCGAAAGCCAGGGCGAGCCCGGCTGGGCCTGCCTGGAGCATAGCGCTTCCGCCAGCGTGGGCGATGATCACCACGCCTGGCACCAACTTCTCGATCAGGCCCTGGGCAATCAACGCTTCGAACTGTACTTCCAGCCGGTGGTGGCTGCCCAGGACACCCAGGTCGTGCTGCACTACAAAGTGCTGTCGCGGCTGCTTGACGACCAAGGCCAGACCATCCCCGCCGGACGCTTCCTGCCTTGGCTGGAGCGCTTCGGCTGGACCGCGCGCCTGGACCGCTTGATGCTCGAACAGGTGCTCAAGCAGATGGCCGGGCACGAACAATCCCTGGCGCTCAACCTGTCCTCCGCGACCCTGGCCGATCCTCAGGCGTTGAACAAGGTCTTTGAAATCCTGCGGGCTCATTCCAACCTCGGGCCGCGCCTGACCTTGGAGATTGGTGAAGAGCAACTGCCCGAGCAAGCGGTGTTGGAGCAGTTGACCCGGCAGTTGCGCGAGCTTGGTTTCTCCTTGAGCCTGCAGCGCTTTGGTGGGCGGTTCAGCATGATTGGCAACCTGTCGCGGCTGGGGTTGGCCTATCTGAAGATTGACGGTAGCTACATTCGTGCGATCGACCAGGAAAGTGACAAGCGTTTGTTCATCGAGGCCATCCAGCGTGCTGCTCACAGTATCGACCTGCCGTTGATTGCTGAGCGGGTGGAGACGGAAGGGGAGTTGGCGGTGATTCGTGAGATGGGGTTGTTTGGGGTTCAGGGGCAGTTGGTGGGTGAGCCTAAGCGTTGGGGGTGAGGATTGCTTGCTAGGTTTTTGGCCGAGTACATATCCGTTGCTGCGGTAACGGCGTCTGGCGGTTTCGCCCTTACGGCGACTCACTTTTTTTCAGACGCCAAAAAAAGTAAGCAAAAAAGGCTTGGTATACGGATCACCCACATGGGTTACAAAAAAGTGCACTCACATAGGTAACACCCGGAGTGTCACGTAGCCATCAATGGCATCTCTTACATCAATCCGTCCCAGGATGATTGGACCGAAGATAACATCCCAGATCCCGTCCTCTACTTGCTCCAGTCCAATGGTCTGGTGCTTGAGCACATAGCCGACGTAGATCCTTAGACCATGGCGATTGACGATCCCCGAGCAGTCCGCCTGGAGGCTGTCGATATGGCTCGGGTAGGTCATCTCGGGAAGCTTCTCGGGATATTGGCGGGACGAAGGCTCATAGCAGGACGCAGGTGTCTTCTGATTAAGAGCCTCATGCAAACGCTCATAGTTGTAATGTTGCCTGAAACGATCAAAGTGCCGTTGTTGAGCCTCCCACGCTACTGCTGGGGGTGACGGAAGAGTGCTTTTCAACGTTCGATGCATACGTTCATGTCGGCCATTTTGCTCCGGCCTGCCGGGGGCGATCCGCTCGGGAATGATCCCTAGACGCAACCACCAGATCGACAACTGGGAAAGGCCCGCACGCCCTTTGCTCGCAAACGGAACACCATTGTCGGTACGAATGCGCTCCGGCAGACCATGTTCACGAAACACCTGAGCAAACACCGCCTGGGTTTCCTGGAAGTTGGTGCTAGCCATGCTGTGGCAAGCGAGCAAGAAACGACTGGCATGGTCCATGATCGTCAATGGATAGCACCAGACGCCCGCACCTGTCAGGAATTGGCCTTTGTAATCGGCGCTGAATAGCTGGTTGGGAGCCTCTGCTTTCTGCAGTGGTTTGGGATAAACCGCCACCCGTTGACGCAATCGGCGTGGTTTGACCAGCTCAGCTTTCTTTAGGATGTTGTAGATCGACGTCTTTGATGGCGGCGCCTGGTCAGGAAAACGCTCGAGCAAAGCCGCCTGAATTTTCTTGGGGCCAGGCTCTGTCTCACCCCGACCACGTAATTCAATGATCGCCTCACGGACAGCCAGGGGCACTACCCATTCCTGGGTAAGCCGACGACGGCTATGTTCTTCCAGTCCGGCGGGCCCTTCCCTCTCATAGCGCTCGACCCATTTATAGCCAGTCTTGCGACTGATCTCGTAGGCCTGGCAAAGCGCACTGAAGCTGGGCGGGCCTTTGATGTAGTCCGCAATGAACAGCAGTTTCAGGTCCATAGGTTTCAGCTCTCGCCATGGCATGGTCAGATCCTCGAAAACCGACCCTGCCAGTTAAAAACTGTTACCTATGTGCGTGAACTGATTTGTAACCCATGTGGGTGAGTCATACCGCAAAGCCTTTTTGGTTACTTTTTTGGCGTCTGAAAAAAGTAACCCGCCGTAAGGGCGGAACCGCCAGCAGCCTTTACCGCAGCAACGGATATGCCCCCTCAATTAACGTCCTAGGAGATTTCCTTCGAGTTGAAGCGAACTCGGTGAATTTGTCCGGCGGCTGTCTCGTGGCTAGTCTGAGTTTGTCATCGAAAAAACGGTGACACTGGCGGCAAGCCGGTTAAAAGACGACGCGCAAGCGCTTTATGGCGGTTGTGGGTCGCGCCGGAGGAGCGGGCGATGGATCGGCTTGAAGTGCAAGCGCCAGCCTGACAGCCTCGTAATAAACCGAAGACCGCTATCGCGAGCAGGCTCGCTTCCACACTGGATCTGTGTCGAGCCGGAATATAAAGGGTCAACACTGATCTACCGTGGGAGCGAGCCTGCTCGCGATAGCGTCAGCCCAGACACCAAAAAATTCGTGGCGAGGGAGCTTGCTCCCGCTCGGCTGCGCAGCAGTCGTAAAACCTGCCAACACGGTTTCGCATATAGACGGGCTGGGGCATGCTTCGCAGGCCAACGGGAGCAAGCGCCCTCGCCACAGGTTCGGTGTGCTGCAGGCAATGGCGCCAGCCTTGGCGGCAGGCTAGATCAACCCCTTCTCATCGTCATCGATCAACCGACTCAACCCACCCAGCGCTTCACGGGCCTGGTTGCGGTCCATCAGCTTGGCCTGGGCCGCTGGTGGCAGGTCGGTGACGCGGATGACGCCTTTGCTGGTCAGCACCTGGATCAAGTCATCGAGTACCCGGATCATCTCCAGGTCGCTTTGTTTGAGTTGCTTGAGGCTGTTTTCTACCGCCTGGTTGGCGAACCAGTCCTGGATCTCATGGTTGTCGGCCGGCAAGGTCTCGGTGGCCTCGGCGTAAGCGGTGGCTTCCACGCGCACCAGCAGGCCTTGTGCATCGCGTTGCACATAAAACATCGGGCATCCCTCATGTATGAAGCGGCGTCATGCTGGGCAGCATAGGCCAACTGGGGGGAGTATGAACACTTATCCCATGGCGAGGGAGCCAGCTCCCTCTCCACAGGATGTGTGTCAGCCTCAGCTGTTGTTGTGATCGATCTTGATGGTCGGATCACTGCCGGCGATCAGCGAGTTCAGGTTGATGTTCGACCAGTTGTTGCCTTCCAGCTTGATCGTCACGTCTGGCGTCGCCGCCGCACCGTTGGCCGCGTTGAACTGGCCGGTGGTGCTGACTTGCAAGGAGGACACGCCATCGACCGTGCTGATTTTCAGGAAGTGGTCGATGGTGCTTCCGGTTTCGCCCTGCAACAGGTCCCGCAGGTCGATCCGGTCACCGTCGCCGGCCTTGAAGTCCTTGACCACGTCATTGCCGGTGTCGCCGGCTTTCCAGACAAACGTGTCGCCGCCCAGGCCACCGATCAGGGTGTCGTTGCCTTTGCCGCCAATCAGGGTATCGGCACCGCTGCCGCCGAGCAGGATGTCATTGCCCTTACCGCCGTCCAGCAAGTCGTTGCCGCCCTGGCCGAAGATGATGTCGTTGCCGGCACCGCCCAGCAGGGTGTCGTTGCCGTCATGTGCGCCGGACACATCGAACGCGGTGTAGTGTTCGGTGATGTACTGGTGCACGTTGCTGGTGGTGACCTTGCTGACGTCCACGCCGCCTTGTTGGGCGACAAACGACTGGATGGCCTGGTAACCCTCGCCGGCGATGCCGTTGAAACTCACCAGGTCGCCGAACAGGATGTCGTTGCCGTCCGCGCCGTTGACCGTATCGGCTCCCGGCATCGTCGCTTCGGTGTGGCCGATGATCGAGTTGGCCAGGTCCTTGGGGTCGATGTTGGTTTGCGGCTTGCCGTCCGAGTCGTAGGGTGCGAGGTCGGACAGAGTGACGCCCTTGTTCAGGCCGATAGCCTCTACGCCCGACACCGAACTCAATAGCGCGAAGGCGCTCGCGGAGTTGCTGGTGGCGGCCGAGTCGGTACTGCTGCCGGTCCCGTCGCGGTACGACAGCTCATAGGTGCCGTCGCCTTGGGCGTGCAGCGTGCCCAGGTTCTCTTCGCTCCAGTAGCCGCCCCAGGACTTTTTCCAAGTTTGCAGCGTGACGTTGCCGGACTTGTCGACCTGAACACGGTGGGTGCTGTCCAGTGTGGCGCTGAACGTCTGCCCCAGCTTGTAATTGCTGGTGGTGATCAAGCTGTCGAGCTTCACGCCGTTGTAGATATCCGGGTTTGTGTCTTCGTCGCTCTGGTAGTAAGTCGGCTGGCCGTCGGTGATGAAGTACGTCAGGTTCTTCGCACCGGAGTTGCTCATGGCCTCGCTGCTCTTGAACCAGTTGGCGGTGGTCTTGAATACGTCTTCGTAGTTGGTACCACCACCGGAATCCATCGAGTCCAGGACGCTCTTGAGCAACGCCAACGCGTTCGGGTCGTTGAGGTTGACCGCAACGTTTTTGTTGACCTGATTATCGAAGTCCGCCAGGAAAATATTCACCGTCCCGGAGTGGCTGCCCATGCTCTGCTTGAGCGTGTTGAACACCTGGGTCAGCGAGTTCTTCGCGGCGGTAACGGAAGACGAGCTCATGCTGCCGGAGCTGTCGACCATGAACGCGATGTTGTAGTTGACGCCCGGCACCACGGTCAGGCCGCCGATGTCGGCGACCACGATGTCGTTGCCGTCGGTGCCGGTGACGTTGTCACTGCCGGAAGTGGCTGTCGCAGCGTTGTAGACCGCCGGATGCACTGTTACCGGGATCTGTGCCGTGGTCGTCGCCGACCCGCCGAGGGTTTCGGTGGAGGTCGACGTCACTGTCAGGTTGATCTGGCCGTTGAAATAGGTCGGCGGCGTCAGGTTGAGGCTGCCAAGGTTCCAGCCGGTAACCGAGGCTTCGCCGTTGGCTCCCACGGTCGCGGTGTGACCCGCGCCGTCACTCAGGACGCTGCCTTCAGGCATGCCGCCGATCTTCACGCTCAAGCTTTCGGAACCGTCGGTGTCGGTCAGGGCGGTGGTGATCTTCGACAGGTTCACGCTGCCGCCTTCGGCGCCTTCGTTGAGCTTGAAGCCGTCGTAGTAGCCTTCGCCATTGGTCCCGTGCAGGTCGGAAACGGTTACACCCGAGTTCACCAGGTCGGCCACGCCGGTATAGAGCGGTACGCCGGCGCTGCTCAGGTCAACGGGCGTGCTGCCGTTGACCGACAGGTTCACGTCATAGCTGCCCGGGCCGGTCTGGTTGTGGTGGTAGATGTCCAGGGTGTAGTAGCCGCTGGTGGTCGGGGTGAACGAACCATTGAGCTTGCCACCAGCGCCCCAGGTAATGCCCGCCACGTCCTTGCCACCAATGGTCACCAGCAGGCTGTCATCGCCGGTGCCGCTGAAGGTATAAATCTTGCCGGCTTCCAGGAAAATCAGCCCCGAGGTCTTCGACGCGGTGCCCGGATTGACGTTCCCGTCGTTCTGCACGTTGCTCACGTTGGTGCTGCTGTTCGGCGTGCCGGCGGCATCGATCACCGACTTGAGCTTATCGGCCGGCGCGCCGTTGCCATCGGTGCCCAGGCCGGACAGTCCGGTCCAGACTTCCTTGATCAGGCCGGTGGAGGTCACGTTGTTGCCGGCTACGTTGAGGGTCGGCGCGTCGGCGGTTGGCGTGATGTCGATCTTCACGGTGCCGGTGTTGCCCAGGGCCTGGCCGTCGGTTGGCTGGAATTTGATCTGCGCGTAGTCAGCCTGCTTGTTGCCCACGCCGCTGCCGCCATAACCATTGGCACCGGATTCGTTGGCATCCGGGGTGAAGCGCAACTTGCCGGCGTCGATGTCGGCCTTGGTGAAGGTCTGGTTGTTGGCAACGTTCTTCCAGGTCGCGCCATCCAGGTACTGCAACTTGCCATCGCCTGGCAACCCGGTGATTTTCACGCCCTGGCTGGCGGCGGAGCTGTCCACGTCGCTGACGCCGAAGGTCGACCAGCCGAGGACCAGCGAAGTGTCCTCGGTACCGGTCACCGAACCACCGGTGGCCACTGGTGTATCGTTGACGCCGACCACGTTCACCGTGGTGGTGGCGGTGTTGGAGTAGCTTGCGCCGTCGGTCACCGTCACGGTGATGACACGCGGTACGCTGCTCGGATCTTCGCTGTTGTTGATGAAGCTGATGTTCTTGATCTGCTGCATATAATCGGCCAGCGTCGCATTGCCCGTCAGCGTCAGGACGACCTTGCCGTCGGTGCTGTTGGCGTTGATGCTGATGCCGTTGACGCTATTGCCCAGGTTCAGATGATCGCCAGGCTGACGGTTGGTCAGCACAATGGTGGCGCCGGTCAGCATGGTGCTGTCCGGGTCGGTGATCTTCAGGTCGGTATCGCCAATCGACACGCCTGGGCCGGTGGTGCCTTCGGTGAAGGTCACCTGGTAATCGGCACCGGTCTTGCCACTGGAGTTGTTGGCATCCAGGTCGAGCACCGGCGCCGCATCGTTGTCGATGATCGAGGTGCTGACACTGCCGTTGGTCCCGCTGACCGCCAGATGCTCGAAGTTACCGCCGGTGGCGGAGTCGATCTTGACCACGAAGTTTTCCGTGCCTTCGGTGATCTTGTCGTCCAGGGTTGCCACGTTGAAGTTGGCGCTGGTGGCATTGGCCGGGATCTTCACGGTGTAAACGCCCGTGAAGTCCGAGCCGTCGGCGGCAGTGCCGCTGTAGACGATCTTCACCGTCACCTCGGTTTGCGCCGGGTTCGTCAGGCTGACGGTATAGGTAGCCGCCTGGCCTTCGGTGACCGATGAGCTGCCGGTGATGCTGACAGTGGTGTTGTCGACGGTGTCGCCTACAGCAGTCGATGCGCCAGTCTTATCAACGACGATGGCTTCCAGATTGCCGCCGGATGCAGATTTGATCGACTCGGTAATGGACGGCGCACCGGTGTAGACATCGTTACCGACCGCGACATTGAGCACGCCCGAGCTTGCGCCGGCTGCGATGGTGATTGTCTTGCCGCTTTCGAGCGCGACCGTTACAGGACCATTTTGCGCGGTGACGGGTTTACCATCGGCGCCGGTCAGGGTGGCGGTGTAGGTGATCGTGCCGTTTTCGTTCACGGTTGGGTTAGCGGTCAGCGTCACGGTGGTCGTGTCGTTGACGTCGCTGACCGCAGTGCTGACTGGCGTGGTGTTTGGCGCGATGGCTTCGAGGTTGCCACCGGTCGCATCTTTGATCGACTCGGTGACGGTAGTTGGGCCTTGGTAGACGTCGTTGCCTACCGCCACATCCAACACACCCGAGCTTGCACCGGCTGCGATGGTGATGGTTTTACCACTGTCCAAGGTCACGGTAACCGGACCATTTTGCGCGGTAACAGGCTTGCCATCGGCACCCGTCAGCGTGGCGGTATAAGTGATCGTGCCGTTTTCGTTCACGGTTGGGTTAGCGGTCAGCGTCACAGCGGTCGTGTCGTTGACGTCGCTGACGATAGTGCTGACCGGAGCGGTGTTAGGTGCGATGGCTTCCAGGTTGCCGCCGGATGCCGAGGCAATCGATTCAGTAACCGTCGTAGGGCCTTGGTAGACGTCGTTGCCAACCGCTACATCCAACACACCCGAGCTTGCACCGGCTGCGATGGTGATCGTCTTGCCGCTTTCGAGCGTGACCGTTACAGGACCATTTTGCGCGGTGACGGGTTTACCATCGGCGCCGGTCAGGGTGGCGGTGTAGGTGATCGTACCGTTTTCATTCACGGTCGGGTTCGCGGTCAACGTCACGGTCGTCGTGTCGTTGACATCGCTGACCACGGTGCTGACCGGAGCGGTGTTCGGCGCGATGGCTTCGAGATTGCCGCCGGATGCGTCTTTGATCGACTCGGTGACGGTGGTTGGGCCTTGGTAGACGTCGTTGCCAACCGCTACATCCAATACACCCGAGCTCGCACCGGCTGCGATGGTGATCGTCTTGCCGCTGTCCAGGGTCACGGTAACCGGACCATTTTGCGCGGTAACAGGCTTGCCATCGGCACCCGTCAGCGTGGCGGTATAAGTGATCGTGCCGTTTTCGTTCACGGTCGGATTTGCGGTCAGCGTCACAGTGGTCGTGTCGTTGACGTCGCTGACCACAGCGCTGACTGGCGTCGTGTTCGGCGCAATGGCTTCGAGGTTGCCGCCGGATGCCGAGGCAATCGATTCAGTAACCGTCGTAGGGCCTTGGTAGACGTCGTTGCCAACCGCTACATCCAATACACCCGAGCTTGCACCGGCTGCGATGGTGATGGTCTTGCCGCTGTCCAAGGTCACGGTAACCGGACCATTTTGCGCGGTAACGGGCTTGCCATCGGCGCCGGTCAAGGTCGCGGTATAAGTGATCGTGCCGTTTTCATTCACGGTCGGGTTAGCCGTCAACGTCACGGTAGTGGTGTCGTTGACATCGCTGACCACGGTGCTGACTGGCGTGGTGTTCGGCGCGATGGCTTCGAGGTTGCCGCCGGATGCCGAGGCAATCGATTCAGTAACCGTCGTAGGGCCTTGGTAGACGTCGTTGCCCACTGCCACGTCCAACACACCCGAGCTTGCACCGGCTGCGATGGTGATGGTCTTGCCGCTGTCCAAGGTCACGGTGACCGGACCGTTCTGCGCAGTGACGGGCTTGCCGTCGGCGCCCGTCAAGGTCGCGGTATAAGTGATCGTGCCGTTTTCGTTCACGGTCGGATTCGCGGTCAGCGTCACGGTGGTCGTGTCGTTAACGTCGCTGACGATAGTGCTGACCGGAGCGGTGTTCGGCGCGATGGCTTCGAGGTTGCCGCCGGATGCCGAGGCAATCGATTCAGTAACCGTCGTAGGGCCTTGATAAACGTCGTTGCCAACCGCTACATCCAACACCCCCGAGCTTGCGCCGGCTGCGATGGTGATGGTCTTGCCGCTGTCCAAGGTCACGGTGACCGGACCGTTCTGCGCAGTGACGGGCTTGCCATCGGCGCCCGTCAAGGTCGCGGTATAAGTGATCGTGCCGTTTTCGTTCACGGTCGGATTCGCGGTCAGCGTCACGGTGGTCGTGTCGTTGACGTCGCTGACGATAGTGCTGACCGGAGCGGTGTTCGGTGCGATAGCTTCGAGGTTGCCGCCGGATGCCGAGGCAATCGATTCAGTAACCGTCGTTGGACCTTGGTAGACGTCGTTGCCGACCGCTACATCCAATACACCCGAGCTTGCACCGGCTGCGATGGTGATGGTCTTGCCGCTGTCCAAGGTCACGGTGACCGGACCGTTCTGCGCAGTGACGGGCTTGCCATCGGCGCCCGTCAAGGTCGCGGTATAAGTGATCGTGCCGTTTTCGTTCA
>NZ_JBKKRK010000025.1:0-54213 GCF_048847255.1 Pseudomonas algeriensis
GGCGCCATCGCGAGCAAGCCCGCTCCCACAGTGGTTTTGTGGTGAGTGAAGATCTTATGTACACCGCCAATCCCTTGTGGGAGCGAGCTTGCTCGCGATGGCGGGCTGGCAGTTAACCTTGTGTTGGCAGGCCCGGCCCCTTCGCGAGCAAGCTCGCTCCCACAGTGGTTTTGTGGGGATCGAAAATCTGATGTACACCGCCAATCCCCTGTGGGAGCGACCTTGCTCGCGATGGCGGTCTGGCAGTTAACCTTGCGTTGGCAGACCCGGCCCCTTCGCGAGCAGGCTCGCTCCCACAGTAGCTTTGTGGTGAGTGAAGATCTTATGTACACCGCCAATCCCCTGTGGGAGCGAGCCTGCTCGCGATGGCGGTGTGTCGGCGTCAAGCAGTTGGGGCTTCAGCCCGCCATCGTCAACCGGTTTCTGCCCTCGCGCTTGGCTACATACAGCGCACTGTCGGCTCGGCGCAAGAGGCTTTCGGCCGACTCGCCCGGCAGCAATGTCGCGCAGCCGAGGCTGACGGTCAGTTCAATCCTTGTCCCGCCGGCGAAATAATCCTGGGTCTGGGCGGCATAACGCAGCCGTTCGCCGACCATGGCCGCGGCATCCCGGCTGGTGTTGGCCAGCAGGATCAGGAACTCTTCCCCGCCAAACCGGAACACCATGTCGACATTGCGCAGATGGCTCTTGATCGAGTCAGCGACGGCCCTGAGCACTTCATCGCCGACACCATGCCCATGGGTGTCGTTGATCCGCTTGAAATGATCGATGTCCAGCATCAACAGCGACAGTGGCTGCATGTGGCGCCGGGCCATGTCGATCTCACGTTCCAGCGTCTGGTCCATCGCGATGCGGTTGCCGGTGCCGGTCAGCGGATCGCGTAGGGCGCTTTGGGTGGCGGCGCGGTAGAGCAAGGCGTTGCGCAGCGGAAAAAACAGCGAAGACAGTGTCGATTCCAGGTCGCTCTGTTCCGACTCGGTAAAGCGCTGATTGCGGCGGAACACCAGCTCACCCAGATGTTCGCCCTCATGGCTGAGGTTGTAGCTGAGGTTGTGGTGTCCGCGTTGGCCGAATTCCATACGCAGGTCGCTGGGCTTGTGCTGATACGCCAGCGCGTCCAAGGGCACCAGCCGTTGCACTTCGCGGAAGAACAAGCCAAGGATCCGTTGCGGTTCCAGGCTGGTCTGCAACTGTTGACCAAGTTGTTGGCGTAGTTGGGACAGGCTGACGGGCCGCGCCACGAGTGGAGACGGCTGGGCCAGGCCCAGGCGCTGCAACTTGGCGCTATCAAAGTCGATCGCGTTGGTCTGTGTGGGCGTTTTCATATGGCGTGAGCCCCTGAACTTTATCGATCCTGACCGGCGGGGGTGAGGTGGCCCTAGGCTACGCGTCGTACTGATCCATCAGTCCCGAAGGACACTGAGTTGAGTTTAGTCCGCTTTATCTGGCAGGCATAAACCCTTCGCAATGTTCGCTACTCGCCGGACACGGCGTGTTTAAAAGGGTTAGAGCGAAACTCGTGCCATTCAGTTCACCTTGATAAAAACCACTATTGAATCAAGGCGTTGATGACTGACGGTGGTCGTAATGCGAGCAAGCGGCGGCGACGGCTTGGCGTTTCGGTTGGGTGGCGCATCGAGGAAGGGTGCGTCGCGACGGTAAACCGCCGCGACGCGGATGGCTGTCACTGCGCGTTGAGCGCCTGGCCATTGACGCCCTGGCTGTCAGGTCCCATGAGGTACAGGTAGACCGGCATGATTTCTTCGGGTGTCGGATTGTTGAGCGGATTTTCTCCCGGGTAGGCCTGGGCCCGCATGCTGGTGCGGGTGGCGCCGGGATTGATGCTGTTGGAACGCACTGGCGCTACGGTGTCGACTTCGTCAGCGAGAGTTTGCATCAGCCCCTCGGTGGCGAACTTGGACACGCCATAAGCGCCCCAATACGCCCGGCCTTTGCGTCCGACGCTGCTGGAAGTGAACACCACGGAGGCATCCCTGGACAATTTGAGCAGCGGCAACAACGTGCTGGTGAGCATGAACATGGCGTTGACGTTCACTTGCATCACGCGCATGAAATTCTCGCCGGAAAGCTGCTCCAGCGGCGTGCGCGGACCAATGATCGAGGCGTTGTGCAGCAGCCCGTCGAGGTGCCCGAACTCGGTCTCGATCATGGCGGCCAGCTCATCGTATTGATGGGGCAGGGCAGTTTCGAGGTTGAAGGGAATCACCGCTGGTTGCGGATGGCCGGCCGCTTCGATTTCGTCATAGACCTGGGTCAGGTTGGCCTCGGTCTTGCCCAGCAACAGCACGGTGGCGCCATGGGCGGCATAAGCCTTGGCGGCAGCGGCGCCGATCCCGCGGCCGGCGCCGGTGACGAGAATGATGCGGCCTTCGAGCAGGTCGGGGCGGGCGGAGTAATCAAACATAAAGAAACCTCAACAATTGAAAGCTGCGCGGAACCTGCGGCAAGTGAGCTGTTGTGGCGAGGGAGCTTGCTCCCGCTCGGTGACGAAGTCGCCGTCGATTGACTCAGGGGACCGCTTCGCGCTCCAGCGGGAGCAAGCTCCCTCGCCACAAGAGCAAGCTCGCCGAATCCATTCAGCAACTGCACAACGCGTTATCCAGCACTTCACGCAGGGCCAGGGGATGGTCGATCACCACATCCGCGCCCCAGTGCTTGGGATTGTCGTCTGGATGGATATAGCCATAAGTGACCGCACAGGTCTTGGTGCCAGCGCCGCGGCCCGACTCGATATCGCGTAGGTCATCCCCCACGAACAGCACGCTGGCCGGGTCCAGGTCAAGCATCTTGCAGGCCAGGGTCAACGGTTCGGGATCCGGCTTGCTGTTTTTCACATGGTCGGGGCAGATCAACACTTTCGAGCGCTCGGCCAGGCCCAGCTGCTGCATGATCGGCTCGGCAAAACGTACCGGTTTGTTGGTGACCACGCCCCAGATAAGGTTGGCCGCCTCGATGTCGGCCAGCACTTCGGCCATGCCGTCGAACAGGTGACTGTGGACGGCGCACCCTTTGAGGTAACGGTCGAGGAATTCCTGGCGCAGTTCTTCGAAGCCCGGCGATTCGGGGTCCATCGAGAACGTCGCCGCAACCATCGCCCGGGCACCGCCGGATATTTCGTCGCGGATGTGCTGGGTGTTCATCGGCGGCAAGCCACGGTCGGCGCGCATGGCCTGGCAGATGGCGATGAAGTCGGGCGCGGTGTCGAGCAGCGTGCCGTCCATGTCGAAGAGAACCGCTTTGAGACGCATCGACTTATTCCTCGCGCAGGGTCTGGATCATGTAGTTGACGTCAACGTCGGCGGCCAGCTTGTAGTGCTTGGTCAGCGGGTTGTAGGTCAGGCCGATGATGTCCTTGACGGTCAACCCGGCCATGCGGCTCCAGGCGCCGAGCTCGGAAGGACGGATGAATTTCTTGAAGTCGTGGGTGCCACGCGGCAGCAGTTTCATGATGTATTCGGCGCCGATGATGGCGAACAGGTAGGCCTTCGGGTTGCGGTTGATCGTCGAGAAGAACACCTGGCCGCCGGGCTTGACCATCTGGAAGCAGGCGCGGATGACCGACGAAGGGTCCGGCACGTGCTCGAGCATCTCCAGGCAGGTGACCACGTCGAACTGGCCGGGCATTTCCTCGGCCAGGGCTTCGGCGGTGATCTGCCGATATTCCACGCTGACGCCGGATTCAAGCTGATGCAATTGCGCAACCGCCAGCGGCGCCTCGCCCATGTCGATGCCCATGACAGTGGCGCCACGCAGGGCCATGGCTTCGCTGAGGATGCCGCCGCCACAACCGACGTCGAGGACTTTCTTGCCCGCGAGGCTGACGCGCTCGTCGATCCAGTTGACCCGCAGCGGGTTGATGTCGTGCAGCGGTTTGAATTCGCTCTCGCGGTCCCACCAGCGATGGGCCAGGGCTTCGAACTTGGCGATTTCGGCGTGGTCGACGTTGCTCATGTGAAGATCCTCGAAAAACTTGAAAAATCAGTGACCCCAAGCCTTGGCTCAAAGGGCGTGCTATTCGTCCTGGCCGCTCACCCGCCGGCCCCAGGCCTGGGCCGTGGCAGTCAGTTGCGACTCGTCCATGCGAGTCAGGCGACCTTCCTCCAGCAATTGTTTTCCGGCCACCCACAGGTGTTTGACGCAATGCCGGCCCGTGGCGTAGATCAACTGCGAAACCGGGTCGTAGATCGGTTGTTGCGCCAGCCCGGACAGGTCGAAGGCCACCAGGTCGGCGGCCTTACCGACTTCCAGTGAACCGACCGTCGCTTCGATGCCCAAAGCCCGGGCGCCGTTGAGCGTGGCCATGCGCAGCGCACGGTGGGCGTCCAGGGCGGTGGCCGAGCCCGCAACGGCCTTCGCCAGCAGGGCGGCGGTGCGGGTTTCGCCCAGCAGGTCCAGGTCATTGTTGCTCGCCGCACCGTCGGTGCCGACCGCGACGTTGACGCCAGCCTGCCACAGGCGCTCCACCGGGCAGAAGCCGCTGGCCAGCTTCAGATTGGACTCTGGGCAATGGATCACGCTGCAGTTGTGTTCTACCAGCAGGGCCTGGTCTTCGTCGCTGACCTGGGTCATGTGCACCGCCTGGAAGCGTGGCCCCAACAGGCCAAGCCGCGCCAGTCGGGCCATCGGCCGCTCGCCGGTATTATCCACAGCCTGCTGCACTTCGAAGGCGGTTTCGTGAACATGCATGTGGATGGCCGCGTCCAGTTCTTCGGCGATCACCCGGATTTTCTCCAGGTTGTCGTCGCCCACGGTGTATGGCGCATGCGGGCCGAATGCGACTTTGATCCTCGGGTGGTGCTTGAGGTCGCCGAATAATTCGATGCCCTGACGAATGGCGTCGTCGGCGCTGGCGGCGCCGGGGATCGGAAAGTCGAGGATGGGAATGGCTATTTGCGCGCGGATGCCGCTGTTATGGACGCGGTCGCTGGCGACCTTGGGGTAGAAGTACATGTCCGAAAAGCAGGTGATGCCGCCCTGGATCTGCTCGGCGATCGCCAGGTCGGTGCCGTCGCGGACGAAATCCTCATCGACCCATTTGCCCTCGGCGGGCCAGATGTGCTGTTCGAGCCAGGTCATCAGCGGCAGGTCATCGGCCAGGCCGCGGAACAGCGTCATCGCCGCGTGACCGTGGGCGTTGACCAGGCCTGGGCTGAGCAGCATGCCGGGCAATTCGCGGACTTCAGCGGCGTCGCACCTCATGGCTTCGGCCCGTGGCCCGATGAACACGATGCAACCGTCGCGAATCCCCAGACCATGATCCTTGAGCACGACACCGGCGGGTTCGACAGGCACCAACCAGGTCGGCAGCAATAATAAGTCGAGCGCAACGGCAGGCTTGGGCATCGTGGAACGGTTCCATGAGTTATAAAGGAGGCGAAGTATACCCGAGCGTCTTCGCGGAGGGATCGCTATAATCGGCGGCTTTTGTTTCTGAGTGCGGGGTGAAGGATGCGCAATCGACTGTTGGCTGCGGAGAAGGTGAAGGCCATCGATTGGCGTGATGGCGCTCTTTATCTGCTCGATCAGCGTGTTTTGCCGTTCGAGGAGAACTGGAACGGCTACACCAGTGCGGCCGGCGTGGCCGAGGCCATCCGTTCGATGGTAGTGCGCGGCGCGCCGGCCATCGGCATCAGTGCCGCCTATGGCGTGGTGCTGGCGGCGCGGGCGCGGTTGGCCGAGGGCGGTGACTGGCAAGATGCACTGGAAGCGGATTTCGCCTTGCTGGCCGATTCCCGGCCGACGGCGGTCAATCTGTTCTGGGCGCTTGACCGCATGCGCGACCGCTTGGCGCGCCTCAAGGAGCATGCCGATCCACTGGCGGCCCTGGAGGCCGAAGCCATGGCGATCCACGAAAGCGATCGGGAGGCCAACCTGACCATGGCCCAGCTCGGCGTCGACCTGATTCGCAAGCATCAGGGCAACGCCCAGGCCATCCTGACCCACTGCAACACCGGCGCCCTTGCCACCGGCGGCTTCGGTACTGCGCTCGGGGTGATTCGCGGTGCATTCCTTGAAGGCATGGTCGAGCGGGTCTACGCCGACGAAACCAGGCCATGGCTTCAGGGTTCTCGGTTGACCGCGTGGGAACTGGCGAACGAAGGCATTCCGGTGACCCTCAACGCCGACTCCGCTGCCGCCCACATCATGAAGACCAAAGGTGTGACCTGGGTGATCGTCGGCGCCGACCGCATCACCGCCAATGGCGACGTGGCGAACAAGATCGGCACCTATCAATTGGCAGTCTGCGCCATGCACCACGGTGTGCGCTTCATGGTGGTGGCGCCGAGCTCGACCATCGACATGAACCTGGCCAGCGGTGAAGACATTCCCATCGAAGAGCGTGACGGCCGCGAATTGCTGGAAGTTGGCGGCAAGCGGGTCGGGGCCGATGCCGACGCCTTCAATCCGGTTTTTGACGTGACCCCGGCAGACCTGATCGACGCTATCGTGACGGAGAAAGGCATTGTTGAGCGGCCAGATGCGGCGAAGATGGCCCAACTGATGTGTCGCAAGCGGTTGCACTAAGGGCTTCGGCGCCTGAGCTGGCCCCATCGCGAGCAGGCTCGCTCCCACATTGGACGGCGTACGTTGCCCTGTGGGAGCGAGCCTGCTCGCGATGGGGCCGGCAAAGCCTGAAAAAACAGCCAAATCCGGCCACGAATCGCCATTCCCAGCGCCTCTGAGCTTCTCTCGTCCCTTTTCAGCCTGTCATCGGTCAACTAACTACGCACCATGCGCATCTGGGGGATAGGTGCGTGGCGGCTCTTGTGATAACATCCGGCGGTTTCCAAGGCTGCCTCGCGAGGTGGCCTTTACTGCGCAGATCCATGGCATAACTCGTTGATTTGTCGTAAGTCGCTGCTCGGCATTTGTCCTGCAGCGGCGAGCTTCGTTCGTCCCATCTGGACGTGACGAGGTTTCACCAGAAAAAGGAATCAGGCTTCTCATGGGCGAACTGGCCAAAGAAATCCTCCCGGTCAATATCGAAGACGAGCTGAAACAGTCCTACCTCGACTACGCAATGAGCGTGATCGTCGGGCGGGCGCTGCCGGATGCGCGCGATGGCTTGAAGCCCGTGCACCGGCGCGTGCTGTTCGCGATGAGCGAGCTGGGCAACGACTTCAACAAGCCGTACAAGAAATCCGCCCGTGTCGTCGGCGACGTGATCGGTAAGTATCACCCCCACGGCGACACTGCCGTGTACGACACCATCGTGCGGATGGCGCAGCCGTTCTCCCTGCGCTACCTGCTGGTGGATGGCCAGGGCAACTTCGGTTCGGTGGACGGCGACAACGCCGCGGCCATGCGATACACCGAAGTGCGCATGACCAAGCTGGCCCACGAGCTGCTGGCCGACCTGCACAAGGAAACCGTGGACTGGGTGCCGAACTACGACGGCACCGAGATGATCCCGGCGGTCATGCCGACCCGTATCCCGAACCTGCTCGTCAACGGCTCCAGCGGTATCGCCGTGGGCATGGCGACCAACATCCCGCCGCACAACCTCGGCGAAGTCATCGACGGTTGCCTGGCCCTCATCGACAACCCGGAACTGTCCGTCGATGAGCTGATGCAGTACATCCCCGGCCCGGATTTCCCGACCGCCGCGATCATCAACGGTCGCGCCGGCATCATCGAGGCCTATCGCACCGGTCGTGGCCGCATCTACATGCGCGCCCGCTCCACCGTTGAAGATATCGACAAGGTCGGCGGTCGCCAGCAGATCGTCATCACCGAGCTGCCGTACCAACTGAACAAGGCTCGCCTGATCGAGAAGATCGCCGAGCTGGTGAAAGAGAAGAAACTCGAAGGCATCACCGAGCTGCGTGACGAGTCCGACAAGGACGGCATGCGCGTCGTGATCGAGCTGCGTCGTGGCGAAGTGCCCGAGGTGATCCTCAACAACCTCTACGCCCAGACCCAGCTGCAAAGCGTGTTCGGCATCAACATCGTCGCGTTGATCGACGGCCGTCCGCGGATCCTGAACCTCAAGGACCTGCTGGAAGCCTTCGTCCGTCACCGCCGCGAAGTGGTTACCCGCCGTACCGTATTCGAGCTGCGCAAGGCGCGCGAGCGCGGCCACATCCTCGAAGGCCAGGCCGTTGCCCTGTCGAACATCGACCCGGTGATCGCCTTGATCAAGGCCTCGCCAACGCCGTCGGAAGCCAAGGAAGCACTGGTCAGCACCCCTTGGGAATCCAGTGCGGTAGTGGCGATGGTCGAACGCGCCGGTGCCGATTCGTGCCGTCCGGAAAACCTAGATCCGCAATACGGCCTGCGCGAAGGCAAGTACTTCCTGTCCCCGGAGCAGGCGCAAGCCATCCTGGAACTGCGCCTGCACCGCCTGACCGGTCTGGAGCACGAGAAGCTGCTGGCCGAATACCAGGAAATCCTCAACCAGATCGGCGAGCTGATCCGCATCCTCAACAGCGCCACGCGCCTGATGGAAGTGATCCGCGAAGAACTGGAAGTGATCCGCGCCGAATACGGCGACGTGCGCCGCACCGAAATCCTCGATGCGCGCCTGGACCTGACCCTGGGGGACATGATCCCGGAAGAAGAGCGCGTGGTGACCATTTCCCACGGCGGCTATGCCAAGACCCAACCGTTGGCCGCCTACCAGGCCCAGCGTCGTGGCGGCAAAGGCAAATCGGCTACCGGCGTCAAGGACGAGGACTACATCGCACACCTGCTGGTCGCCAACAGCCACACCACGTTGCTGCTGTTCTCCAGCAAGGGCAAGGTGTACTGGCTCAAGACCTACGAAATTCCCGAAGCATCCCGCGCCGCCCGTGGTCGTCCGCTGGTCAACCTGTTGCCGCTGGACGACGGTGAATACATCACCACCATGCTGCCGGTGGAGGAATACACCGAAGGTCACTACATCTTCATGGCAACCGCCAACGGCACCGTGAAGAAGACTCCGCTGGAATCCTTCAGCCGCCAGCGCAGCGTCGGCCTGATCGCCCTGGAGCTGGACGAGGGCGATGTGCTGATTTCCGCCGCCATCACCGACGGCGAACGCGAAGTCATGCTGTTCTCCGACGGCGGCAAGGTCACGCGCTTCAAGGAATCCGATGTCCGCGCCATGGGCCGTACCGCCCGTGGTGTGCGCGGCATGCGTCTGCCGGAAGGGCAGAAGCTGATTTCCATGCTGATCCCCGAAGAAGGCAGCCAGATCCTCACCGCTTCCGAGCGTGGCTACGGCAAGCGTACCGCCATCAGCGAGTTCCCCGAATACAAGCGTGGCGGCCAGGGCGTGATTGCCATGGTCAGCAACGAGCGTAACGGTCGCCTGGTTGGCGCGGTCCAGGTGCTCGACGGCGAGGAGATCATGCTGATTTCCGACCAAGGCACGTTGGTGCGTACGCGGGTCGACGAAGTCTCCAGCCTGGGTCGTAACACCCAGGGCGTGACGCTGATCAAGCTGGCCAAAGACGAAAAACTGGTCGGCCTTGAGCGCGTCCAGGAGCCTTCGGAAGTCGAAGGCGAAGAGCTGGAAGGCGAGGACGGCGTGGCGTTCGATGGCGCCCTCGGTGCCGATGTTGACGACGTCGTCGGCGACCAACCGCTCGATGCTGCCGCAGACGAAGAAGAGCCGCAGGACTAAGCGGGCACGCAGGGGGCGGATGAAAATTCGCCCCCTTGTTGTTTGTTCCGTTTGAAAATTTGCGACACTGCGCAATCCCTATGGGGACTGCCCCTCTCTTGAGGCTTGTTTGATTCATTGTGGTGAGGGAGCTTGCTCCCGCTGGGCCGGCTGGCGCTCCAGTGCGCAGCGGCCCCTATTTTTTGTGAGCGCTTCGCACTCAAGCGGGAGCAAGCTCCCTCGCCACGGATTCATCCATGTCTTGATTAAGCGGTAGCCCTGTAGGGCGGTGTGCGGACCAAAAGATTTATGTGACCACCAGATCAGAGCGAGATTGGATGTGAGCAAGAGAGCCTATAACTTCTGTGCCGGCCCGGCGGCGCTTCCCGAAGCGGTCCTGAAGCGTGCCCAGGGCGAACTTCTCGACTGGCATGGCAAGGGCCTGTCGGTCATGGAGATGAGCCATCGCAGCGATGAATTCGTGTCCATCGCCACCAAGGCCGAGCAGGACCTGCGTGATCTGCTGAACATCCCGTCCAACTATAAAGTGCTGTTCCTGCAGGGCGGCGCCAGCCAGCAGTTCGCCCAGATTGCGCTGAACCTGCTGCCGGAAAACGGCTCGGCTGACTACATCGACACCGGTATCTGGTCGCAGAAGGCCATCGAAGAAGCGTCGCGCTACGGTCACGTCAACGTGGCGGCCACCGCCAAGCCCTACGACTATTTCGCGATACCCGGCCAGAACGAGTGGAAGCTGTCCAAGGACGCGGCGTACGTCCACTACGCGCCGAACGAAACCATTGGTGGCCTGGAATTCAACTGGGTCCCGGAAACCGGTGACGTGCCGCTGGTGGCCGACATGTCCTCGGACATCCTTTCGCGTCCAGTGGACATCTCCCGTTTCGGCATGATTTACGCCGGGGCCCAGAAGAACATCGGCCCGAGCGGCATTCTGGTCGCGATCATCCGCGAAGACCTGCTCGGTCGCGCCCGCTCTCTGTGCCCGACCATGCTCAACTACAAGGTCGCGGCGGACAACGGCTCGATGTACAACACCCCGCCGACCCTGGCCTGGTACCTGTCAGGCCTGGTCTTCGAGTGGCTGAAAGAGCAGGGCGGTGTCGAGGCTATCGGCAAGCTCAACGAAGTGAAGCAGCGCACGCTGTATGACTTCATCGATGCCAGCGGCCTCTACAGCAACCCGATCAACAAGTCTGATCGCTCCTGGATGAACGTGCCGTTCCGCCTGGCGGATGATCGTCTCGACAAGCCGTTCCTGGCCGGCGCCGACGAGCGCGGCCTGCTGAACCTCAAGGGCCACCGCTCGGTCGGCGGCATGCGCGCCTCCATCTACAACGCCGTGGACATCAACGCAGTCAACGCGCTGATTGCCTACATGGCGGAGTTCGAGAAGGAACACGGCTGATGTCTGAGCAAGAACTCAAGGCGCTGCGCCTGCGCATCGATGCCCTGGATGAGAAAGTCCTGGAGTTGATCAGCGAGCGCGCACGCTGTGCCCAGGAAGTTGCCCGGGTAAAAATGGCCTCCCTGGCCGAAGGCGAAGTGCCGGTGTTCTACCGGCCGGAGCGCGAAGCCCAAGTGCTCAAGCGTGTCATGGAACGCAACAAGGGGCCGTTGGGCAACGAAGAGATGGCGCGCTTGTTCCGCGAAATCATGTCCTCGTGCCTGGCTCTCGAACAGCCGCTGAAAGTCGCTTACCTGGGCCCGGAGGGCACCTTCACCCAGGCAGCGGCCATGAAGCATTTCGGTCACGCCGTGATCAGCAAGCCGATGGCGGCCATCGACGAAGTCTTCCGCGAAGTGGCGGCCGGTGCCGTGAATTTCGGCGTGGTGCCGGTGGAGAACTCCACCGAAGGTGCGGTCAACCACACGCTGGACAGCTTCCTCGAGCACGATATGGTGATCTGCGGCGAAGTCGAGCTGCGCATTCACCATCACCTGCTGGTGGGTGAGAACACCAAGACCGACAGCATCAGCCGGATCTACTCCCACGCACAGTCCCTGGCCCAGTGCCGCAAATGGCTGGACGCCCATTACCCGAACGTCGAGCGCGTGGCGGTATCGAGCAATGCCGAGGCGGCCAAGCGGGTCAAGGGTGAGTGGAACTCGGCGGCGATCGCCGGCGACATGGCGGCAGGCCTTTACGAGCTGACGCGCCTGGCCGAGAAAATCGAGGACCGTCCGGACAACTCCACCCGGTTCCTGATGATCGGTAACCAGGAAGTCCCGCCGACGGGCGACGACAAGACCTCGATCATTGTCTCCATGAGCAACAAGCCGGGGGCGCTCCATGAACTGTTGGTGCCGTTCCATGATAACGGCATCGATCTGACGCGGATCGAGACTCGCCCTTCGCGCAGTGGTAAATGGACCTACGTGTTCTTCATCGATTTCGTCGGCCACCACCGCGATCCGCTGGTGAAAGGTGTGCTGGAGAAAATCAGTCAGGAAGCAGTGGCACTCAAGGTGCTGGGTTCCTACCCCAAGGCAGTTCTTTAAGGGCGGATAGCAAATGAGTGGCAACTTCCTCGCCCTGGCCCAGCCAGGCGTGCAACAACTTTCGCCCTACGTTCCAGGCAAGCCTGTGGACGAACTGGCCCGCGAGCTGGATCTTGACCCGGCCAGCATCGTCAAGTTGGCGAGCAACGAAAATCCGCTGGGCGCGAGCCCCAAGGCACTCGCGGCAATTCGCGACGAACTGGCCGAGCTGACGCGCTACCCCGATGGCAACGGCTTCGCCTTGAAAAGCCTGCTGGCCGAGCGCTGCGGCGTCGAGCTGAACCAGGTGACCCTGGGTAACGGCTCCAACGACATTCTCGAGCTGGTCGCCCGCGCGTACCTGGCGCCGGGCCTCAATGCCGTGTTCAGTGAACATGCGTTCGCGGTCTACCCGATTGCCACCCAGGCCGTCGGTGCCGATGCCCGTGTCGTTCCAGCCAAGGCTTGGGGGCACGACCTGCCCGCCATGCTCGCCGCCATCGACGCCAATACCCGCGTAGTCTTCATCGCCAACCCGAACAACCCGACCGGCACCTGGTTCGACGCCCAAGCCCTGGACGACTTCCTGCAGGACGTGCCCGAGCACGTCCTGGTGGTGCTGGACGAGGCCTACATCGAATACGCCGAAGGCAGCGACTTGCCCGATGGGTTGGATTTCCTCGCCGCCTACCCGAACCTGCTGGTGTCGCGCACCTTCTCCAAGGCTTATGGCCTGGCGTCGCTTCGGGTTGGCTACGGCTTGTCCACTGCGGTGGTGGCCGATGTGCTGAACCGCGTGCGCCAACCATTCAACGTCAACAGCTTCGCCCTGGCTGCCGCTTGCGCCGCATTGCAGGACGAAGCCTACCTGGCGCAAAGCCGTCGCTTGAACGAAGCCGGCATGCAGCAATTGGAAGCGGGCTTGCGTGAGTTGGGTCTGGGCTGGATTCCTTCCAAGGGCAACTTCATTTGTGTGGACGTTGGACGCGTCGCGGCGCCGGTCTATCAAGGCTTGCTGCGCGAAGGCGTGATCGTGCGTCCGGTGGCCAACTACGGCATGCCGAATCACCTGCGGGTCACCGTTGGCCTGCCGGCGGAAAACAGCCGTTTCCTGGAGGCGCTGAGCAAGGTCCTGGCTCGTGGTTGATGTCACCTTGCTGCAACCTGCGACCCCTATGATCGGTCGCCTGGTGGTGGTCGGCCTGGGGTTGATTGGCGGTTCGTTCGCCAAGGGCCTGCGTGAAAGCGGGCTGTGCCAGGAAGTCGTGGGCGTCGATCTTGACCCGCATTCACGCAAGCTGGCGGTAGAGCTGGGCGTGGTGGACCGCTGTGAAGACGATTTGCAGGTCGCTTGCCAGGGCGCGGATGTGATCCAGCTGGCGGTGCCGATCCTGGCCATGGAGAAACTGCTGGCCCGATTGGCCGGCATGGAGCTCGGGCAAGCGATTCTCACCGACGTCGGCAGTGCCAAGGGCAATGTTGTGCGGGCGGCGACCGAGGCGTTTGGCGGCGTGCCGGCGCGTTTCGTGCCCGGTCACCCGATCGCCGGCTCCGAACAGAGCGGGGTGGAGGCTTCCAATGCCGAGCTGTTCCGTCGTCATAAAGTCATCCTGACGCCGTTGGATCAGACGGACCCGGCGGCGCTGGCGGTGGTGGATCGCCTGTGGCGCGAGTTGGGTGCCGATGTCGAGCACATGCAGGTCGAGCGACACGACGAAGTATTGGCCGCCACCAGCCATTTGCCGCATCTGCTGGCGTTCGGTCTGGTGGATTCATTGGCCAAACGCAATGAAAATCTTGAGATCTTCCGTTACGCTGCCGGCGGTTTCCGCGATTTCACGAGAATCGCGGGTAGCGACCCGGTCATGTGGCATGACATCTTCCTCGCCAACCGTGAAGCTGTCCTACGCACACTCGATACATTTCGCAGCGACCTCGACGCCTTGCGCGACGCGGTCGATGCAGGGGACGGGCACCAATTGCTGGGCGTTTTCACACGTGCCAGGGTGGCCCGCGAGCATTTCAGTAAAATCCTGGCCCGTCGGGCCTATGTGGACGCTATGAACTCCAACGATCTGATTTTCCTGGCACAACCTGGTGGCTCCCTCAGTGGGCGGATTCGTGTACCGGGCGATAAATCGATTTCCCACCGTTCGATCATGCTCGGCTCGCTGGCCGAGGGCGTGACCGAGGTGGAAGGTTTCCTCGAGGGTGAAGACGCTCTGGCGACGCTGCAAGCGTTTCGCGACATGGGCGTGGTCATCGAAGGTCCGCACCACGGCCGCGTGACGATTCATGGTGTCGGCCTGCACGGCCTCAAGCCTGCGCCGGGCCCGATCTACCTGGGCAACTCCGGCACCTCGATGCGCCTGTTGTCCGGCCTGCTGGTCGCCCAGGACTTCGACAGCACCCTGACCGGCGATGCCTCGCTGTCCAAGCGCCCGATGAACCGTGTTGCCAACCCGTTGCGGGAAATGGGCGCGGTGATCGAGACCGCCGCCGAGGGCCGTCCACCCATGACCATTCGTGGTGGCAACAAGCTCAAGGGCCTGACCTACACCATGCCGATGGCCAGTGCCCAGGTGAAATCCTGCCTGCTGCTGGCGGGCCTCTACGCCGAAGGCAAGACGACGGTCACCGAGCCGGCTCCGACCCGCGACCACACCGAACGCATGCTGCGTGGCTTCGGCTACCCGGTCACGGTCGACGGCGCCACGGCGTCTGTTGAATCCGGCAACAAACTGACCGCGACCCACATCGAAGTGCCAGGCGATATCTCCTCGTCGGCATTCTTCCTGGTGGCGGCCTCGATCGCCGAAGGCTCCGACCTGGTGCTGGAGCATGTCGGCATCAACCCGACCCGTACCGGCGTGATCGACATCCTGCGCCTCATGGGCGCCGACATCACCCTGGAGAACCAGCGTGAAGTGGGCGGCGAACCGGTTGCGGACTTGCGCGTACGAGCGGCTAAACTCAAGGGCATCGAGATTCCGGAAGCGCTGGTTCCCCTGGCGATCGACGAGTTCCCGGTGCTGTTCGTGGCGGCTGCCTGCGCGGAAGGCCGCACTGTGCTGACTGGCGCCGAAGAGCTGCGGGTCAAGGAATCGGATCGCATCCAGGTGATGGCGGACGGCCTGCTCGCGCTCGGCGTCAAATGTGAGCCGACGCCGGATGGCATTATCATCGACGGCGGCCAGATGGGTGGCGGCGAGGTCCATGGGCACGGTGATCACCGTATCGCCATGGCCTTCAGTGTTGCGTCCCTGCGCGCCAGCGCGCCGATCCGCATCCATGATTGCGCCAACGTCGCCACGTCGTTCCCGAACTTCCTGGCGTTGTGCGCGCAGGTCGGTATTCGAGTAGCACAAGAGGCACAGTCGTGAACATCAAGGCACCGGTCATCACCATCGATGGCCCAAGCGGATCGGGCAAGGGCACCATCGCCGGCATGCTGGCCAAGCAACTGGGCTGGAATCTGCTCGATTCCGGTGCCCTGTATCGCTTGCTGGCCTTCGCCGCGGCCAACCATGGCGTCGACCTGACCAACGAAGAGCTGCTCAAGGCCCTGGCCGCCCATCTGGACGTACAGTTCATCGCGGCCACCGATGGCCAGTTGCAGCGGATCATCCTCGAAGGTGATGAAGTCAGTGATGTCATCCGCACCGAAAGCGTTGGCGCCGGGGCTTCCCAGGTCGCCGCGCTGCCGGCGGTGCGCGAAGCGTTGCTGCAACGCCAGCGGGCTTTCCAGGAGCCGCCGGGGCTGGTGGCGGACGGCCGGGACATGGGCACGGTGGTGTTCACCGATGCGCCGCTGAAGATTTTCCTGACCGCCAGCGCGGAGGAGCGGGCTCGCCGCCGATATTTGCAGTTGAAGGGCAAAGGCGAGGATGTTAGTCTGTCGAGTCTGCTAGATGAGATCCGTGCACGCGACGAGCGTGATACCCAGCGCGCAGTGGCCCCGCTAAAGCCGGCGGCCGATGCGATACAGCTGGATTCCACGGAGTTGTCCATCGATCAGGTGTTGCAACGCATCATGAGTGAAATCGCGCTTCGCGATATCGCCGGGTGACCAGGAAGCTCCGCAGGGGACCAGTCATAGTCCTGCGGTGCTTCTTATATATGAAACTAACCCACATCGTCTGGGGTGTGGAGATGGGCGTTTACTTCGCCCTAATCAACAGGAATTAAAATGAGCGAAAGCTTTGCGGAACTCTTTGAAGAAAGCTTGAAAACCCTGAACCTTCAGGCAGGCTCCATCATCACCGGCGTTATCGTTGATATCGATTACCAGGCTCGCTGGGTAACCGTTCACGCTGGTCTGAAGTCTGAAGCGCTGATCCCGCTTGAGCAGTTCTACAACGACGCTGGCGAACTGAACATCAACGTTGGTGACGAAGTTCACGTAGCGTTGGATTCGGTTGAAGATGGCTTCGGTGAAACCAAGCTGTCCCGTGAAAAAGCCAAGCGTGCTGAATGCTGGATCGTTCTGGAAGCGGCCTTCGCAGCTGAGGAAGTGGTCAAGGGCGTTATCAACGGTAAGGTTAAAGGCGGCTTCACTGTCGACGTTAACGGCATCCGTGCGTTCCTGCCAGGTTCCCTGGTTGACGTTCGTCCAGTGCGCGACACCACGCACCTGGAAGGCAAAGAGCTGGAATTCAAGGTCATCAAGCTGGACCAGAAGCGCAACAACGTTGTCGTTTCCCGTCGCAGTGTCCTGGAAGCCGAGAACTCCGCCGAGCGTGAAGCTCTGCTGGAATCGCTGCAGGAAGGCCAGCAGGTCAAGGGTATCGTCAAAAACCTCACCGATTACGGCGCATTCGTCGATCTGGGTGGCGTCGATGGCCTGCTGCACATCACCGACATGGCCTGGAAGCGTATCAAGCATCCTTCGGAAATCGTCAACGTTGGCGACGAGATCGATGTCAAGGTTCTGAAGTACGATCGCGAGCGCAATCGTGTTTCCTTGGGCCTCAAGCAACTGGGTGAAGATCCATGGGTCGCTATCAAAGCCCGTTACCCAGAAGGCACCCGCGTCACCGCCCGTGTTACCAACCTCACCGACTACGGCTGCTTCGCTGAGCTGGAAGAAGGCGTTGAAGGCCTGGTACACGTTTCCGAAATGGACTGGACCAACAAGAACATCCACCCTTCGAAAGTCGTACAAGTCGGCGACGAAGTGGAAGTCATGGTTCTGGACATCGACGAAGAGCGTCGTCGTATCTCCCTCGGCATCAAGCAGTGCAAGTCCAACCCATGGGAAGACTTCTCTGGCCAGTTCAACAAGGGCGATAAAATCTCCGGCACCATCAAGTCGATCACCGATTTCGGTATCTTCATTGGTCTGGACGGCGGCATCGACGGCCTGGTTCACCTGTCCGACATCTCCTGGAACGAAGTGGGCGAAGAAGCCGTACGCCGTTTCAAGAAGGGCGACGAGCTGGACACCGTTATCCTGTCGGTTGACCCAGAGCGCGAGCGCATCTCCCTGGGTATCAAGCAACTGGAAAGCGATCCGTTCTCCGAGTACGTTCAAGAGAACGACAAAGGCGCAATCGTTAAGGGCATCGTGAAAGAAGTTGACGCCAAGGGCGCCATCATCACCCTGGCCGACGATATCGAAGCGACTCTGAAAGCCTCCGAAATCAGCCGTGACCGCGTTGAAGACGCGCGCAACGTCTTGAAGGAAGGCGAAGAAGTAGAAGCCAAGATCATCAGCGTTGACCGCAAGAGCCGCGTAATCCAGCTCTCCATCAAGTCGAAAGACGACGCTGAAGAGAAAGAAGCAATCCAGAGCCTGCGCGACAAGCCAGCTACTGACATTGCTGCTGGTCCTACCACTCTGGGCGACCTGCTGCGTGCACAGATGGAAAAACAGAACTGAGTTCTGTCAGACCATAGAAAAAGGGCGACTTCGGTCGCCCTTTTTTGTGCCTGCGATTTCTGGTTTGCCAAGGCATTGTAGGGTTGTCCCAGGCGTTCCCCTCGAAGCGTTGCGAAACCAAACGGCCAGCATGGGTGTCTCTTCTATGACACAGCTGGAAAAATTCGGGACAGGGATGCGTCCCTCTAACGAAGGATCTGAATGAATAAGCTCTTTCTGATGTTGGTTGTTCTGCTGCTGGCAGGCTGCGCCACGAGCGCCAAGACCCACGCCGTGCGAGGTGTCAGCGGTATCGAGATCGATTGCTCAGGGCTGGGCTCCGGCTGGGAGAAGTGCCATAAGCGCGCAGCCAAGGAGTGCAAGGGGGCAGGCTACAAGGTGATCACTCGATCCGATGATGCAAAAGACCAGGATCAATACCCCTTTGGCTTCAATCCGGCGGGTTACCTGACTCGCACCATG
Organism: Pseudomonas algeriensis; assembly: GCF_048847255.1. NCBI lineage: Bacteria > Pseudomonadati > Pseudomonadota > Gammaproteobacteria > Pseudomonadales > Pseudomonadaceae > Pseudomonas > Pseudomonas algeriensis. Next base: position 18,453 of record NZ_JBKKRK010000025.1, read on the forward strand.
CTGGTCATGTGCCGCTAACCTGCAAAATGTTTTCAGTCTGCGCCAAAAAGGGGCGATCAGGGGGCGCTGAAGATATGTCAAGAGTTGGGCTGTTCAAATTCCTCCGGGCATGCTAAAACCTTTGAAGCGATTTTCCTAGCTGCTTGAAAAAGAAGGGAAAAACATGACGAAGTCGGAGTTGATCGAACGAATTGTCACCCATCAAGGGCTGCTCTCATCCAAGGATGTAGAGCTGGCCATCAAGACCATGCTTGAACAAATGTCCCAATGCCTGGCGACCGGAGATCGTATAGAAATCCGCGGGTTCGGCAGTTTCTCCCTGCACTACCGCGCCCCTCGTGTGGGTCGCAACCCAAAAACAGGTCAATCTGTCAGCCTCGATGGAAAATTCGTACCTCATTTCAAGCCGGGCAAGGAGCTCCGAGACCGGGTGAACGAGGAAGAGGGTGACGAGGTCTGAATCGACCCCAAAAAAAGAGGTCTCCATGCGGAACTTTAAGCGCCTTGCGCTTGTCGTACTTGCGGTGCTCGTGGCTTCGGCTATCGTACTGTTCGTGCTTGAAAACAATCAGCCTGTCGCGCTGTTGTTCCTGGGATGGTCGGCACCGCAACTTCCTGTTTCGGTTTTTGTGTTGCTCGCGCTCCTCTCTGGAATGATGATTGGCCCCCTATTGGCGTGGATCGCCGGGAGAGGTCGGCGGCTGAAATAAATGGATGTGTGAGCCCAGTAGTCTCGTAGCAAGGATCACTGCCGCAAATTTCTGACTTTGGGTATGTTGCATTTGTTTAAGTTTAATAAAAAGACCGCTGTGTCCGTCGGGGACTTGCCCGCCTTACCTTTTAATGCGACCCGTGTGTCTGCAAGCGCAAAGCTAAAAAAAGGGAGCGAGGCTATCCATGCAAGATGATCGTATTGCAACGCGCGACGACGATGAAATCGACCTGATCGCTCTCGCTCGCGGGCTTTGGGCTCAAAAATGGCTGATCCTCGCCGTTACTCTTCTGGTCACTGCTGGCGCTGCTGCTTACGCGTTCCTCAGCAAACCTGTCTATGAAGCAAAGCTTTTTATCATGCCGCCGACTCAGAATGATATTGCTGAGTTGAACTATGGTCGTGGCAAAAGTAATGAGCTTGATACTTACTCGATTGGGCATGTGTATGGCGTGTTTACGCGGAACTTGCAGGGCGAGTCAGTTCGACAGAACTTCTTTAGAGAGATTTATCTTCCTTCTCTTCCCGAGCAGGCGCGCCAGGGAGCCATGGATCGATTGTACGAAGCTTTCTCTAAGCAGCTCGTTGTGAAGGGCGGCGGTAAGGATGCTCCTGATCGTTATTCTGTTTCTGTTCAGGGGGGCGATCCCACACAAGCAACAGAATGGATCAAGGCTTATGCGTTGCGCGCCAGCAAAGCTGCTGAATTAGAGCTAATCAAAAACGTCACGACTGAGGCAGCAGTAAGGGCTCGCAATCTGGAGCAGCGGATAGTCAGTTTGCGCGAAAATGCACAGCGCATACGTGAAGACCGTATTCAACAACTGCGTGAAGCGCTGCAGATAGCTAAGTCCATAGGGCTAACCACGCCAGTAATAAACTCTAGCGGTGCAGTTGATGTGATCGTAGAGGGGAGCAATAAATTGGATTATCAGCGTGGAAGCAAGGCGTTGGTTGCTGAGATCGCTGCCTTGGAATCTCGTGCTACGGATGACGCCTTTATACCTGAGTTGCGGCCCTTACAAATGCGATACAACTTCTACAAAAAACTCAATATCGATCCGGAAAGTATTTCTGTCTATCGTCAGGATGGTAGTGTTGAGGTGCCTCAGAGTCCAATAAAACCAAGGAAATTTTTTATTTTGGGGGTTGGTTTAATTCTTGGATGCATACTCGGGGGGTTTGTTGCTTTGATGCGGCTCTTCTTGGGGAAATATGACAGTCATGAGTAATAATATAGAGTCAGATTATTTGATTTCTGTGAGTTAATTAGATTGCAGTTCTCTTTGTTGCTCCCACTGGTAAGTGGATTGAGCTCGTTGTTACGCAAAACAGCCATTCTTAGTTCGTTCCAAAGCGATCAGTATCAAGTAATCACCATAGCCAGAGCTATCATCAGCCGCGCGACTTCTTGGTCGTAGAGGGTCTTGTTTCTCGAGCCGCCCAGTGCTAGGGCGTAACCCTTGCTGAGCGGGCCTTTAGGTTTACCCAGTTGGTTTTTTTTGGGCATCACATACCATAAGCAGAGAGTGCGCCAGTTGTCCACGAATCTGAAGGTTGGTGGTCCAGCTGCGAATTGGTATCTGGTACGATGCAAGCCAGGTTCCAAGGTTGTAGGCGAGGCTCAGCTAAGCAACGGGCAAGGGCGCCTGATAAGTCGGAGAGGCGACCAGTGAGTGATGCTGAAGCCTGCGTCTTCGAGAAGGAAGAGGTACCCTACGCAACGCGTTGTGAGCACCGCCTTCATTTTCTCTGCCCGAATGATGCGGAGGGCGATCGTTTCGATGTTTATCAAGCAGCTCAATTTACGGAAATGGCAATCGTGGGCCGGTAGATTTCCTTTGCTGAACTAGAAAATCATGAAGTCAAATGATGAACAATGGATTGATTTAGAGGTTAATGTACCCAGAGACGATAAAAAGTACGTTTTCAAGGCTGGGAGCAGAAGGGAGATAATTTACCCGCATCCTACCCATGTTGTAATGAATATAAGGAGCAATGTTTGATGTCGAGCTTGAAGCAGGCGAGCGTCGCGAAGTTTAAGAGTAAAGAGGCCGTAATCGGCATCGTGGGCCTCGGTTACGTTGGTCTGCCTTTAATGTTGAGATATAATGCTATTGGCTTCAAAGTCCTAGGTATAGACATTGATGTTGCAAAAGTCGAAGCGTTGAATTCAGGTGTGAGTTATATCGAGCATATCCAGAGTGAGAAAATTGCGCTTGCTTGTCAAAATGGCTTCGAGGCGACGACTGAATTCAAGCGTGTTGCGGAATGCGATGCGTTGATTCTATGCGTGCCAACGCCGTTAAATAAGTATCGTGAGCCGGATATGAGCTTCGTAATTAATACAACGAACGCCATCAAAGCTCATCTCCGTCCAGGACAGATTGTTTCTCTGGAAAGCACAACTTACCCTGGTACAACCGAAGAAGAGCTATTGCCCCGTGTAGAGGAGGGTGGGTTGCGTGTTGGTGAGGATATTTTTTTAGTTTATTCGCCCGAGCGTGAAGACCCAGGCAATCCAAGTTTTGAAACTCGTACGATACCAAAGGTTATTGGCGGTCACACACCGGCATGTCTCGAAGTGGGCGTAGCGCTATACGAAAATGCTATAGATCAAATTGTTTCTGTTAGCTCCACAAAAACTGCGGAGATGACCAAGCTGCTGGAGAATATACATCGAGCGGTAAATATTGGTCTGGTCAACGAAATGAAGGTTGTTGCGGATCGAATGGGTATAGATATTTTTGAGGTTGTTGACGCGGCCGCAACCAAACCATTTGGTTTTACCGCCTATTACCCAGGGCCAGGATTAGGAGGGCATTGCATTCCCATTGATCCATTTTATTTAACTTGGAAGGCTCGAGAGTATGGCTTGCATACTAGGTTTATCGAGCTGTCGGGCGAAGTAAATAAAGCAATGCCGGAATATGTTGTAGGCAAGTTGATGGATGGATTGAATAACAGGGGAAAGGCGCTCAAGAATAGTAAGGTTTTGGTTTTGGGGATTGCTTACAAAAAAAACGTTGATGACATGCGCGAATCTCCTTCCGTAGAGATCATGGAGTTAGTCTCGGCTAAGGGCGGTGTGGTGGCCTACAGCGATCCTCATGTTCCAGTTTTTCCTAAGATGCGAGAGCATAATTTTAATTTGACAAGTGAGATACTTTCGGCCGAAAACCTTGCCAGCTTTGATGCAGTGATTCTGGCGACGGATCATGATGGATTTGATTACGGTTTTATTTCTAAGTACGCGCAGCTGCTAGTTGATACGCGCGGGAAGTATCGCGTTTCTGAAGAGCATATTATTAAGGCTTGATGGCGGAGAAATAAATTTGAAACGTTTTGCTCTAATTGGCGCGGCGGGTTACATAGCCCCACGTCATATGCGCGCGATCAAGGATACAGGCAATAAATTGGTTTCCGCATATGATATTAACGATTCGGTCGGTGTAATAGATAGTATCGCGCCGGAAAGCGAGTTTTTTACCGAATTTGAACGCTTTTACGAACATGCTTGGCGGTTAAAGCGAACGTCCGATCATAAGCTTGATTATGTCGCGGTATGTTCGCCAAATTATCTTCACCAAGCTCATATCGCCGCAGGACTTCGTTTGGGATGTGATGTTATTTGTGAAAAGCCGTTGGTGCCGACAGTTGAGTGTTTGGATGATTTGACGTTCATCGAGCGAGAAACAGGCCGAAAAGTGTACAATATATTGCAGTTGCGTCATCATCAGGCAATTATCAATCTTAAGAATAAAGTTGCCAGTGAGATCGTTGAGCATAAGCATGATGTGGAGCTTACTTATATCACGTCGCGGGGCAAGTGGTATATGGAGAGTTGGAAGGGTGATCCGCGTAAATCATATGGAGTAGCGACTAATATAGGCGTCCATTTCTACGATATGCTCCATTTCATATTCGGAAAGCTCCAGAGAAGTGTTGTTCACTTTAGTAATGAATGTAAGGCGGCTGGGTATCTGGAATACGAAAAAGCACGGGTACGATGGTTTCTTTCGATCGATGCCAATGACTTGCCAGAAGTCATCAAGGGAAAGAAAACCACTTACCGTTCGATTACAGTGGATGGCAAAGAAATGGAATTCTCTGACGGTTTCACTGATCTCCATACTGTAAGCTATAATGAAATACTGGAGGGGAGAGGGTATGGGCTGGAGGATGCTCGACACTGCGTCGAGACCGTTGAGTATATTCGTTCCTCGGTAGTTAGCAGAGTTGAAAATGATGAAGGCCACCCTTTTATTGAAACCTTGAATAGGTGAGCCCTATGAACTTTCAAGTACATCCTTCCGCTATTGTGGATCAAGGCGCTAAGATAGGAAATGGTTCGCGCATATGGCATTTTGTGCATGTATGCTCAGGAGCGCTTATTGGTGAGGGCTGCACGCTAGGCCAAAATGTCTTTGTAAGTAATAATGTCATAATAGGTAATAATGTAAAAATTCAAAATAATGTCTCGGTATACGATAACGTCATTCTTGAAGATGATGTTTTCTGCGGTCCAAGCATGGTGTTTACGAACGTATATAACCCGCGTAGCACGGTTTGTCGCAAAGATGAGTATAGAGATACTTTGGTCAAGCGAGGTGCAACGTTGGGTGCAAATTGCACTATTGTATGTGGTGTAACAATAGGCGAGTACGCATTCGTCGCAGCGGGGGCGGTTGTGAATCGGGATGTTAAACCGTATGCATTGATGGCCGGTGTTCCTGCGAAACAAATTGGCTGGATGAGTCAGCAGGGGGAAAGGGTACCACTCGGCCTTGCGGGGGAAGGTACATATACATGCCCTCGCACCGCTCAAAACTATAAATTAGTTGCTGGTTATCTGGAGTGCAGTGGCGGATGAGCATTCATTTTGTTGATTTAAAAACACAATATGAGGCGCTGAAAGAAGAGATCCAGCACCGGATAAATGGTGTTCTGGAACACGGACAGTATATTATGGGACCTGAAGTGGCTGAGCTTGAGCTTCGGCTTTCTGCCTACACAGGTGCTAAGCATTGTATTACCGTTTCTAGTGGCACTGATGCGTTACTCATTAGTCTGATGGCCTTAGGGATCGGTCCCGGGGACGAAGTATTGACTACTCCGTTTACCTTTGCCGCAACTGCAGAGGTTATCGTACTGTTAGGCGCCAGTCCTGTTTTTGTAGATATCGATCCACTAACTTGCAATGTCGACGTGGAGAAACTGGAAGCAGCGATAACATCTAAAACCAAAGCCATTATGCCAGTCAGTCTCTACGGGCAACCGTCGGATATGGACGAGATTAACTCGATTGCCAGGAGTCATGGCAATATACCGGTTATTGAGGATGCCGCCCAAAGCTTCGGATCGGAATACAAAGGGCGAAAAAGCTGCAACTTGTCCACTATAGGCTGCACAAGTTTCTTTCCAAGCAAGCCTTTGGGCTGCTATGGCGACGGCGGAGCGATATTTACTTCTGACGACATGTTTGCGCAGGCTTGTAGAGAGATCCGTATTCATGGCCAGAGCAAACGATACTGGCATACTCGTATCGGACTGGGTGGGCGTATGGATACTCTCCAATGCGCAATCGTGTTGGCCAAGCTTAAGCGGTTTGATTGGGAAGTAACCGAGAGAATTAAAATAGGAGCTCGTTATAATCAAATTATGGACGAGATGGGCGTTCGACGAGTTCATCAAAGGAGTGATCGGACAAGCGTGTTCGCTCAGTACACGATCATGCTCGAAAATCGTGAAGAAGTGCAAAATTTTTTGAGGTCGGAAGGTATTCCGACGGCTGTTCATTATCCTGTTCCATTAAACGAGCAGCCTGTGTTTAGGCGTTTCGGCTCGTTGAAATCAACACCATATTCCAGTTCTGTGGCTAAGTTAGTAATAAGTCTACCTATGAGTGCAGATGTGACCCCCGTGTTTGAAACTGTGCAATCGGCGTTGCGAAAGGCGATAAACGCTAGCTCAGTTTTTCCTTTGCGTGAGCAGGAATGAATATCAAACGTTTCGGAAAGGCAGGGATCTTCTTGGGCGCAAATATCGTAAGCGCCGGTATCCCTTTTCTTCTTTTACCTTTTCTTACGAAAGCGCTGACTCCCTCCGATTATGGCGTCGTCGCAATGTTTGGTGTGATGGTAAATGTCTTCGGAACATTAACCGGGCTTAGCGTTCACGGGGCAATAGGTGTTCGTTATTTCGAGGTCCCAAAGAATGTTCTAGCTCGGTATGTCGGAGCTTGCGTCGGAATTCTATCGATCAGCACGATAATCATCTTAGGTATAGTCGCTTTGTTTGGAGAATGGCTTGTTGAACCTACAAGTCTGCCTTATGAATGGCTACTTATTGCGGTTCTGGTTTCCGGGATGCAGTTTGTTATAAATATAAAATTAACACTGTGGCGGGTGAGTGGGGCAGCAACGCGGTATGGCATATTCCAAGTATCTCAAGGAGTAGTTAATGCCGGGGTTTCACTGGTGTTCATATTTGCCTTTTTCATGGCTTGGGAAGGCCGAGTTCTTGGGCAGGTAATTGCGACAATTCTTTTTGGTGTGTTGGCTCTGTTGGGGTTGTTTATTAGTCAAGAATTGAGTTGCCCCAAGGCTCGGGAAGGGCATGTTGCAGATGCGTTAAAATTTGGTGTTCCTCTCATTCCCCATGCTATTGGAGGGTTGGTGATCGTTGTTGCTGATCGATTTATAATTGCCAATGTACTTGATGTCCAGTCAGTGGGGATTTATACCTTAGCACTTCAAATTGGCATGATGATAGGATTGATCACTGACGCTTTCGCCAAAGTCTACACACCTTGGTTGTACGGGAAGTTGAAGGCGAACACTAGTAGCGCGCGCTTGGAAATAGTTGGGTTTACATATTTATCTTGGCTTATCTTTTTGTTTTTTGCATTTCTGGCGGCGGGATTCTGCAAATTATTTTTTTCTGCGGTGATCGGAGAGAATTTCGCAGCTGCAAAAGAAATTGTGTTCTGGTTTTTCTTAGGGCAAACATTTAAAGGTATGTATCTCTCCGTTTCAGGGTTGTTTTTCTTCAATTTTCGCACAAGTTCTATTTCGTGGGTTACATTGTTTACAGGGGTGCTTTCAATTTTAATGACTATCGCGTTTGTAAATTTTTTTGGATTACAAGGTGCGGCCATTGCGTATGTGTTTTCCGAAGGACTACTTTTTTTATTGGCGTGGTTGGTATCGCAGCGCATCTGTCCCTTGCCGTGGTCCGAGGTATCTGGGGCGATGCGAATGGCACTGGAGCGAAGTATATGGATGAGAAGTTAATCGTCAGAAGCTGGTTTTTATCACGACTGGATGCGATTCGTAATATGTTGGAATACTATATTTGCAAGCGACCCGAGAGGCTTGCTGTCCAGATAAGACGCTCTGATTTTTTTAAGGAGAGGAATTGCACGTGAAAGCATTAATTACAGGTGCTGATGGTTTTATTGGTTCCCACCTTACCGAGCTACTTGTGCGGGAAGGGTTCGAGGTTAAAGCGCTCTCGCAATACAATTCTTTTAACTACTGGGGTTGGTTAGAGAGTGTTGACTGCTTAAATGGCATAGAGGTGTTGAATGGCGACGTTCGCGATCCACATTATTGCAAGCATATTACAAAAGATGTCGATGTTGTATTTAATTTGGCGGCGTTGATTGCAATTCCCTATTCCTATATCGCGCCCGATAGTTACGTTGATACTAACATTAAGGGTACGCTGAATATCTGCCAGGCATCGTTGGAAAATGGTGTTCAGCGGGTCATTCATACGTCGACTAGTGAAGTGTACGGCACCGCCCAGTACGTACCAATAGATGAAAAACATCCCTTACAGGCGCAGTCTCCCTATAGTGCCTCGAAAATTGGCGCCGATGCGATGGCGATGAGCTTCTATAACTCGTTCGACTTGCCTCTGACTATTGCGCGACCTTTTAATACGTATGGTCCTCGCCAATCTGCGAGAGCGGTCATTCCGACGATCATTACCCAAATTGCTAGCGGGAAGAAGCAGATCCAGCTGGGCGATACCACTCCTACTCGTGATTTCAATTACGTCGCAGACACCTGTCGGGGGTTTCTGGAGTTAGCTCGATGCAGTGAAGCAGTCGGTGAAACGGTAAATATCGGATCAAACTATGAAATATCCGTAGGGGACACGTTAAACCTGATTCGCGAGCTGATGGGGAGTGACGTAGAGTTTCTTACGGATGAGCAGCGGATCCGCCCTGGAAAATCGGAAGTGTTTCGCTTGTGGTGCGATAATACCAAAATACGCGGGCTGACAGGGTTTCAACCACAGTATGATATTCGCCGTGGGCTTCAGGAAACAATCGATTGGTTGTTGCTTCCTGAGAATCTCGCTAAATACAAAGCCGATATTTATAACGTTTGAGGCGCTATTATGTTCGACTCTTTAATTCAGTTCGTGCGTGCGCAATATCGTACGAACGATTTCATTCCACTTCACGCTCCTGTTTTTTTGGGGCGAGAGCGTGATTATGTGGTTGAGACCATCGAGTCGACATTCGTTTCTAGCGTAGGAGCCTTCGTTGATCGATTTGAACGGGACATGGCTTCTTACACCGGCAGCCCTAGAGCTATCGCGACGGTAAACGGTACCGCAGCGTTGCACATTTCACTGTTATTGGCGGGCGTTAGGCGGGGTGATTTAGTGGTGACCCAGCCTTTAACCTTTATTGCTACTTGCAATGCGATTGCATACTGCGACGCGGAGCCGGTTTTTGTAGATGTTGATCGACATACCTTGGGCCTATCGCCCAAAGCTCTCGAAATATGGCTCGAAGGCAACGCGCAGCTGGGGAAAGATGGCTTGCCTCGTTACAAAGCGACTGGGCAGATTATCCGAGCTTGTCTTCCGATGCACACCTTCGGTCATCCTGTAGAGCTGGATGACTTGGTGGACGTCTGTAGCCGGTGGGGATTGATTCTGGTTGAAGATGCGGCGGAGTCCTTGGGCAGCTTGTACAAGGGGCGTCACACTGGTTGTTTCGGCCGCTTGGGCGCTTTGAGCTTCAATGGAAACAAAATCATTACGACAGGTGGTGGCGGAATGATATTAGCTAATGAAGAGCTGGGCGCAAGGGCCAAGCACCTGACAACGACTGCCAAACAGCCTCACCCTTACGAATATGTGCATGATGAGCTCGGTTACAATTATCGGCTACCCAACATAAATGCCGCGTTGGGGTGTGCACAATTGGAACAACTGGAGCGCTTTATTTCTGCCAAGCGTGAGCTCGCGTCTAGCTATGCCCAAGCCTTAGACGGAGGCGATTTGCAGTTTTTCAAAGAACCTGATGGCTGTCGATCTAATTATTGGCTAAACGCGGTCATTTGTGATAATGCGCTTCAAAGAGACGAGCTACTCAAAGCAACTAACGAAAACGGGGTGATGACTCGTCCAATTTGGAAGTTAATGAATCATTTGCCCCTCTACGCTAAGTGCCCCCAAGGTGAATTGAAAAATTCCGAATGGCTGTCCGCTCGTATCGTGAACCTGCCTAGCAGTGTCGTTCCGGAGATCAGTGCATGAAACGTAAGATAGCCGTATTTACCGGTTCAAGAGCGGAGTACGGTCTACTCTACTGGTTAATGAAAGACTTGCAGTCGAGTGGCGACGTTGAACTACAGCTCATTGTGAGTGGTATGCACTTGTCGCCTGAGTTCGGAGAGACATGGCGCCAAATTACCGAGGATGGTTTCAATATCGACGCGAAAGTAGAAATGTTGCTTTCCTCGGATTCCGCCGTGGGGATCGTAAAGTCTATAGGGGTCGGTACGTTGGGTTTTGCTGACGCTCTGGATCGACTACGACCGGACATATTGGTTGTTCTGGGAGATCGTTTCGAGACATTGGCCATTGCACAGGCCGCTTTGATCATGCGTATCCCAATTGCACATCTCCACGGCGGTGAGATCACAGAAGGGGCTTATGACGATGCGATTCGGCACGCCATCAGTAAAATGGCGTACCTTCACTTTGTGGCGGCCGAACCCTACCGTCAACGGGTGATTCAGATGGGGGAAGCTCCTGAGCGCGTTTTCAACGTAGGTGCCGTCGGAGTTGATCATTTACTACGCGCTCCGAAAATGAGTATTGAGCAGCTCCGGGAAAATCTCGGCTTCGATTTACGTTCGCCCTATATGGTCGTTACCTATCATCCGGTCACATTGATGGCTGAAGATCCTCAGGAGAGCTTCACTGCGCTCTTGGAGGCGCTTGATGACTTCCCCGAGCATCAAGTCATTCTTACTTATCCGAATGCGGACAATGGTGGCCGTGCCATTATTCCAATGCTTGAGACATACGCGCGGAGCCGGCCGGATCGGGTTTTGGCTATCCAGTCACTCGGTTTTAAGCGTTATCTATCGGCAATCTCCATGGCGTCAGTTGTCGTCGGAAATTCCTCGAGTGGAATTATAGAAGTTCCGGCTTTCGGCATACCCACCGTCAATATTGGTGTACGACAGAAGGGTAGGTTGGCCGCGGATTCCGTATTGCACTGTGATCCGAGCATCGATTCGATTAAGCGGAATGTTCACAGGGCGTTGACACCAGAGTTTGGGGCGACGTGTAAAATAACTATCAATCCCTATGGGAGCGGCAACGCGTCAGATGCAATCTTCAGAATCTTGAGGGATTATGACGGGACGTTCCATAAATCATTTTTTGATCTGAGCTGACCTATGAAACAGTCCGACACAGACCGGGTTTACATCATCGCTGAAGCCGGCGTGAACCATAACGGTGAGCTCGCTTTGGCGTTCGCATTGATAGATGCGGCAGCCGAAGCTGGTGCAGACGCTGTAAAATTTCAGACGTTCGATGCCTCCAAGCTTGCGTCTAAACATGTGCCCAAGGCAGCCTATCAAAAGAAAGGTATGGATGGGACCGAAAGCCAGCTGTCGATGTTGAAAAAACTTGAATTGCCAAAGGAGTGGCATGCGGAGCTACAGAATTATGCTCATCAAAAGGGGATCGATTTTCTTTCAACTGCATTCGATTTCGAAAGTTTGGCCTTCCTCAACAATCTTGATATGCCTCTTTTCAAAGTGCCGTCGGGAGAGCTGACAAACGGTCCTCTGCTATGGCAGTTTGCCCGTACTGGGAAGAAATTGGTTTTATCTACGGGAATGGCTACGCTTTCAGAGGTTGAGCAGGCCCTGGCCATTGTGGCCCACGCATTAACATACACCTCCGAGCCTAAGGATATGGACGACGTATGGCAGTGCTGGGGAAGCCAAGAGGCACGGAAGAGGGTGCTCGGACACGTTACATTACTTCATTGTACGTCCCAGTATCCGACACCTTGGCCTGAAGTCAACCTCCGGGCGATGGACACGCTGGCCTCCGCTTTTGGACTCGAGGTCGGGTACTCGGACCATACCGAGGGAGCCTTGGTATCCATTGCTGCTGTAGCTCGGGGGGCTCGTATTATTGAAAAACATTTCACTCTGGATAAGTCCATGCCCGGGCCGGATCATTTGGCTTCACTCGAGCCCCATGAACTCAAAGCGATGGTTCACGATATCCGCGCGTTACAACAGGCGCTCGGGAGTGGGGCCAAAGCTCCCCAATCTAGCGAGTGGGACACTCGTACGGCGGCTCGCCAACAGGTAGTAGCCGCTTGTCAGATAGCCGAAGGGGAAATTTTGACGCGGGAACATCTCACTACTGCAAGGACCGGACGGGGTATGCTACCGACCTCCCTCTGGGGGCTTGTAGGCTCTCGTGCTACGAGGGCCTATGTCATTGGTGAGAATATTGAGCCTTGAACAACCGTAAGCCTCTGGTCATTTTGGGAGCCGGCGGGCATGCCAAAGTACTGTTATCCCTTGTTATGTCTGCCGGCTTCGAGGTGCTGGGGGTTTGTGATCCTGCCTTGACGGACCAGATCGGCGGCCAGTGGCGGGGAATACCCATCCTGGGTGGGGATGCGGCACTTGATGCCCTGCCGCCGGGAACCGTGGAATTGGTTAATGGCATCGGCCAGTTGGTCGGTACGTCCGGAAGACAAGGTATTTATCAGCTTATGAAAGAGCGAGGATATCGCTTTCCAGTGCTCTTGCATCCCACTGCTTGGGTAGATGCCACTGCCGATCTGCACGAAGGCGTCCAAGTCATGGCCGGCGCGATCATTCAGGCTGATGTGGTTGTTGGCACTAATTCTATTATTAACACCCGGGCTGGAATCGATCATGATTGCTGGTTGGGGGCGGATGTTCACGTTGCTCCAGGGGCCACGCTTTGTGGCAGCGTTCAGGTTGGTAACGGGGTATTCATCGGCAGCGGGGCCACTGTTATTCAAGGTCTGAAAATCGGAATGGAAGCAGTTGTCGGGGCTGGCGCTGTATTGACTAAAGACCTCGGCAGTCGACAAGTTATGTATGGTCCTGCGGCGCGTAAGAGAGACGCCCCGACGGCTCATTAGGAGTATTTATGCAACGATGGGAATCAGTACTCATAGGTCCGGATACGTCCCTGGAGGATGCGGTCGCGACACTTGACCGTGTGGCCTTGCGAATCGTCTTGATCGTCGATCCTGAGCGCCGGCTATTGGGAACCCTCACAGATGGAGATGTGAGGCGCAGTTTGCTTAAGCATTTACCGCTAAATGTAAAAGTAAGCGAGGTTATGTGTGCTTCGCCACAGACCGTTGAGCGAGGGTGGAGCAAAGAACGTATTCTCGCAGTGATGGAAAAATACCAATTGCTGCAACTGCCAGTGATTGACGCACATCGTCGAGTTGTCGGGCTGGAGACCCTTCATGGGCTGCTGCATAAGAAGCAGCATGATAATCCGGTATTTCTAATGGCGGGGGGATTTGGATCTCGTCTCCGCCCGCTAACCCAACACTGTCCGAAGCCCTTGCTCAAAGTCGGCGACAAACCAATTCTTGAATTGATTCTTGAAAGTTTTATTAGCGCAGGTTTTCACAAGTTTTTTATCTCCACGCATTACATGCCAGAAATGATCTGTGAATATTTTGGTGATGGCAGCCAGTGGGGAGTCAGCATTCGGTACGTCCATGAGGAGGAGCCTTTGGGCACTGGTGGTGCATTAGGCTTGTTGCCTCATGATGAAATCGATTTGCCCGTGTTCATGATGAATGGAGATCTGCTTACTACTTTAAACTTTCAAAATCTTCTTGAATTTCATCTGGAGCATCAAGGAGTGGCGACCATGTGCGTGCGGGAGTATGAGCACTGCGTGCCTTATGGGGTCATTCAAAGTGAGGGCCATCGAATACGGTCTATGGTGGAGAAACCCGTACATCGGTTTTTCATTAATGCCGGTATTTATTTATTGTCGCCTGAATTAGTGAAAGGCGTGATGCCTGGAACTCGGATTGATATGCCTACATTATTAGAAAAACAGATTGCATTAGCCAAAGACGTAAATATGTTTCCTATACATGAGTATTGGCTTGATATAGGCAGAATGGAGGATTTTAAACGCGCGCAGACAGATATAGCAGGGTTGTTTCATGGGTAATTCAGGCTACACTTTGGATATCCTTGCGATAGTACCCGCTCGAGCAGGTAGCAAGCGCTTACCCGGAAAAAATCTATTAGATCTGCACGGTAAGCCCCTAATCCGTTGGACACTTGAGGCAGCTCTCCAGAGTAACGTTGTAGACCGGTTAGTTGTAAGTAGTGACGACGATAAAATTTTGGCGGAGGGCAAACGACTCGGTCTTCAGACGTTGAGACGTCCTGACTATCTAGCTAGCGATAATGCAGCTACGCTCGATGTGCTTCTTCATATCCTGGATACTTTAGCCAAGGAGAATGTAAGGCCAGCTAGAGTAATGTTGTTGCAACCGACCTCACCCTTGCGTACGGCTGAAGATATTTCCCAAGCCGTACGGAAAATGAGTGAAACGGGCGCTGAAAGTATTATAAGTGTATGTCAGTGTGAGCATTCGCCGTTATGGAGCAATATTCTAGGTTTTGACGGAGCGATGGATGATTTTTTGCGGCCGGAAATATTGAATCAACGTAGTCAGGATCTGCCAGTTTACTATCGGTTGAACGGTGCTATATATTTGGCTAAAACCGACAGCTTTTTAAGGTCGCGTGGCTTTTTCATGTCTAATAGTCAAGCACTGATAATGCCAATGGAGAGATCAATAGATATTGATACATGCCTAGATTTTAGGATGTGTAAGTGTTTTTTTGAAGACCTAGATAAATGAAGATTTTATTTTCAAATCTTAGACTATTGATTTTTGCTTTATTTGGTAAAAATGGATGGTCTGCACTTGGAGCATCTGATGTCATGGTCGTTCGACATGACGCGGACTGCGGATATCTTTATGAAGGAAAAGCATATTCTCCGATAATCGACACCGTTACTGATGAGTGTTTAAAAAAAAATCTAGATGTTCAGTCTATCGCTACCCCTGTTAGCCGACTGACAGGCGAGCAGGCCTACAACTCGCCGGCAGCGTTTAATCGGTCGTTTTTAATTGTATCGTTGTGGGTGCGAGTACTTACCATCTTTATAGGTCAGGAAAAAAGTAAAGAGTTCGGAATATCAAGAAAGTCGCTTATTTGGTTGAAGATATTGGATGTGGTTAAGCCCAAAGTGGTGATAGGCATTCAGCCAGACCCAGCCCTCTGTAGGGCATGTCGAGCTTCCAATATTCCTGTTTATGATATTCAACATGGCGTCATTGCTAAAAATAGCAAGTGGTACGGTGATATTTTGCCAAAAAAGTTAGCCACAACGGATCTGCCAAGTGGTTTCTTGTGTTGGGATCAACAAAGCACCGTTCATTTAAGATGGGCTTACGAACGGGGGACGACTATTGATGTGATAGGGCACCCTTGGTTTCACCGATTCCACTATGCGAGCGATAAAGATCTTTTAGTTCAAGAGGCGCTAAGAAACGGGAAAGTTTTTCTTGATGAGAAACCGGTAATTTTGGTGGCTTTGCAGTGGGGATTACACATCCATTACTATCCCGACAGTGATTTCAATAAGGTTATGTGTAAAGCATTGGAATCAGTAATTAAAAGAACTCAGGGAAAATATAACTGGTTACTGCGGTTGCACCCCGTGCAGCTGATGGGGGATGAAGGTAAGTTCTGCGAGGAATACCTGGCGAAAGAATTTGGAAGCTTGACTGGCGTCGAATGGCGGCGAACCAGTCTGCTACCATTACCCGTCGTGCTTGCGCAAACAAACTTGCATATAACTGATATGAGCTCTGTCGTAATAGAAGCCTCATGGTTTGGATTATATTCTGCTTTGCTGAATCCCCATTTAAACAAGGGGGGGATGCTTGAAAGCTTGTATGAGTTTGAGCGTGATATTGGATTCGCGAATGTATTAGAGCAGAATGTCGATATCATAGAGTCGTGGATATATGAAAAGCTATCTTGCGGCCAATCAATGCCAAGCACAGTTCCCCAATGCGGCGTTCAGACTATATTAGACAGAGCGATGAAAAGATGAGTAAAGGCAAAATTTCTGTCATTAATTATGGTGCTGGCAATATCGCCTCAGTGGTTAACATGATCCAACATGTTGGAGGTGAGGCTGAAATAATTTCCTGTCCGAGCAATCTATCGAACGTTCAAAAGCTGTTGTTACCAGGGGTTGGTGCTTTTGGGCACGCTATGGAGTGTCTGAAAGCTGGAGGCTGGCTTCCCGAACTTGATCACGCGGTATTACAGCGTAAGATCCCGACACTTGGCATTTGTTTGGGTATGCAGTTGATGTGTAAGACTAGCGAGGAAGGGCAAGAAGCTGGGCTAGGATGGATTGATGCTCGGGTTAGACGATTTGATTTTACAAAAGATGCGGTCAACTTGAAAGTTCCTCATATGGGATGGAACGTGGTAAGTATAAGCGATGATTCACTAATTTCTAGCGAGTCAATAGATCGACGGTTTTACTTTGTACATTCTTACTATGTGGATTGTGCGGATAAATCAGATGAAATGTTTATCTGCGATTATGGAAAAAAATTCGTTGCCGGTTTTCACCGCGAAAATATATGGGGCGTTCAGTTTCACCCTGAGAAGAGCCATCGGTTTGGCATGGAACTATTCAGAAAATTTCTAGAGGTGTGACTTGCTAGGACATAGAGTGATTCCCGCCCTGCTGTTGCGTGAAGACGGTTTGGTAAAGACCCAGCGCTTTAATAATTCAAAATATGTTGGTGATCCCATCAATGCGATTCGTATCTTCAATGAAAAGGAGGTGGATGAAATTGTTGTTATTGACATCGACGCCACTCGTCTAAAGCGTCCTCCGAATTATGCGCTTATTGAAGAGTTTGCAGCTGAGTGCTTTATGCCTCTCGGTTATGGTGGAGGAATAAATACGGTGGAGCAGGCGAAAAATCTATTTTCGCTTGGCGTCGAAAAGATTATTTTGCAATCTGCAGCCTTTGATAACCCTAAATTTATTACCGAGTTGGCATCCCGTTTCGGTAGCCAAAGTATCGTAATCTCTATTGATGTGAAACGAGACTGGTTGGGGCGGATTAGGCTATGGTCTTCCTCCGCTAGGCGAAAAATTTCCGCTGATTGGCTCGCGGTTATGAAAGAGCTTGCCTCAGCCGGAGCTGGAGAAATTCTTCTGAACTCCGTTGATCGTGATGGGATGCAGAATGGCTATGATTTGGACGTGATAAAATCTGCGGCGTCAGTCCTTGATGTACCACTGGTTGCGTTGGGCGGTGCTGGTAAAATGGAGCATTTGCTCGAAGCTGTTCAGGCAGGTGCGTCTGCGGTAGCCGCAGGGAGTCTATTTGTATTGCAGGGGCCTCATCGAGCCGTATTGATTAGTTATCCAGGTTATTCGGCGCTTGAGTCGTTATTTAGGAGCTCAGATGTATCATAAGAACTACCAGATCTGCACAAGATGCGTGATGGATACCTCCGCATCAGATATATTATTCGACGCTAACGGAATATGTAATTTCTGTACATATTTCGAGGAGCAAGTCAGCAAGGTCGTATTTGTTTCTGAGGAGCAACGAGCGATCCAGCGAAAAATATTTATCGAGAAGGTAAAACAAGCTGGTGAAGGTAAAAAATACGATTGCATAATAGGATTGTCTGGCGGTGTAGATAGTTCGTATGCGCTTGATCTTGCCGTGAAGGAAGGATTAAGACCATTAGCGGTGCATATGGATAACAACTGGAACTCCGAGCTTGCCGCAAATAATATTAAAAACCTCGTCTCCGGGCTTAATGTCGATCTTTACACTCATGTTATCGAATGGCCGGAATACAAGCGTCTTATGCAAGCTTTTTTTGATGCAGATGTTATCGATGTAGAGCTTTTATACGATAATGCTATGCTTGCAGTTAATTATGCGCAAGCACGGAAATATGGAATAAAATATATTCTTTCTGGCAGTAACTCTGCCACGGAAGGTATGCCGATGCCGGAAGGTTGGAATTGGCGTAAATGGGATAAGAAGAATATTAAAGCGCTAGGAGCGCTTGGCGGAGTTAAGCTAAAGACCTTTCCATCCGTTGGTACAATTGACTACGTTATAAATCGGCTAATTCGTAGGATCCAATGGGTTTCCTATCTTGATTTTTATGATTACCAAAAGAATCAGGCATTAGATGAGCTGGAGGCTAAGTATGGTTATAAGCGCTACCCTTATAAGCACTACGAGTCGATATTTACGCGTTTCTATCAGGGATATATATTGCCGGAGAAATTCGGCGTAGATAAACGTAAATTACATTTAGCCACGCTTGTCATGAGTGGCCAAATGAGCCGCGAAGAGGCCTTGACGAGATTGGCGGAGTCGCCGTATCCCTCAACTGAAGGGCTCGAGACGGACAAGAAATATTTTCTAAAAAAGATGGGGTGGGATGAGCCTAAGTTGAGAGCTTATCTTGAGCGACCTGAGAAACGGCATGATGAATACCCGAGTGACCGAGCACTGTGGGATGGAATGAAAAAGATTTATCGTCAGTATGTTAGAAAAAACGGCTAGAGTGTGTGCATGCGGATGCATTCGCTTAATAAGACGGGTCTTAACTGTCTTAATGTTGGATGCGTTTTGCAGTTGAAACGGGTAGTTTGAGGAGCGACATCGCTGCGAGGATTAAGTATGAAGCTGTATGTAAAGAGGTCGACATTTTTATTGTTTTTTTTCTCGGCTTCTGCAGTGTTGTTCTACGCTTTGTGGGGTAGGCATATGCTTAGCGGCGAAATCAATTTTAAGTTTTTTGCGGATTCATTAACTTATGAAAATTTGTATTGGGAGGCGGATTTTGATAGTTTCTCTGAAATGATTTCATGGGACAGTAATTATTTCGGTCCACTGATTATTTTGGAGGCTCTTGGGGGGGATCGCTTTCTTGTAGTATGCCTTAATATATCATTGCTTTTCAGTTCCTTGTGGTTGGTTCGAAGGGGTAATGATTGTAATTGGCTTCTTTTTGTTTTTTTGCTTTTTTTGAGTCCGATTACATTTTCTAGCTTACTTTCTATTAATAAAGAAATAATATCCTTATTGACTGTTTCTTTGCTTGTGGCATGGCTGCTGCGAAGAGGAGGTACTTATCTAATCTTGGCATTTGTAACGTCTTTTTTTGTTCGCTGGCAGTTGGCTTTGTTTGTCTTTGTGGCATTTACTGCGTTTTCCTCTCTTAATCCACTTCGGCATAAGAGACTGTTGTTTGTGGTGGTCTTATTATTAGGAATATCAGTCGCCTATTTATTTGTGGGTGACCAATTCGTCGGTGTAAATAGTAACGCTGACAGAGGGGCTGCTATAGATGACGGTAGCGGGGCATATGTACTACTTAACGAAGCACAACGAAATGGACTTTATTTCCTTGTTTTTATACCTAAGGCGCTCCATGCAATGTATGGTTTGATTTTTAGGGTGGGGAATATTTTTGATTTTAATGATATTTATAATAATTTAATAGTGACAATTCATTGTGTTGTTGCGTTTTGTCTTTTTTTAATCATTTTTTTTAGGCGTCGCTTGAGTTTGCGAGATGACTTGGTTTTTCTTGCTTTGATTTATTGCGCAATTTTTGTCCTTACTCCGATTTACTCGCCGAGATATTTTTATCCGGTATTCTACTTGTCCTGTATGGTTCTTGCTCGTCGCTCCCGACCTGTGAAAGCTATCCAAAATTTGAATTCAAACTCCAGAGTTACTGGAGGCATAGACGGTAATTAGCTTCGATTTAATACTTTAGTGTCACTTTAAATCTAATTATAGTTGGGTTGTCATGCAAGCTAGTACATCGAAGGTTTTAATGGTGAGTCACGTTTCTCCTGATTCGATATATGGGGCGGGTTCGAGCTTGCGCCAGCATATCAGTCTTATGGGAAAGTACAAATTGTCTTTGTTTTCACCGGTGCATCGTGCGGTTTCTAGCTTTAATGGGGTGGATGTGGCCCGCTTCTTGCCCCCAATAACATATAATTACGACGTCAGACTTTCTTTCTTTAGGTCATTTATCCTCTCTGGGTTGTCACGTCTTGCGTTTTGGATTAGTAGCCCTTTTTTGCTATATAAGATTATCAAAATCTCGCCTGATATAGTCCATTTGAATAGTTTGGTTTTGTCGGACTTTTTATTGTTGCTGCGTTTGTATCGTCTTTTTAAAAAAATCAGGGTGGTTTCGCATGTTCGAGAAATGTTGGCTTCTGAGATTTCGCTATATCAGAAGTATCTTTTAACTGGGTGTGATCATTTTATATTTATTGATAGGGCAGTTCAACAGCGGTTTCTTCTAGTGGTCGGCAAGTCATATCCTTTTGATATTGTCCAGAACCCTTTCAAAGGTTCTACACCTAAGGATGCGCTGCCAGTAAATATAAAGACACTGAAAGAAATGGGCAAGGTTGTATTTGCACTAGCTGGCCGAATTGAAAGTGGGAAGGGTGTCCTGGAAGTTTGTAATCAGTTTTTATCCTCTGCTCCAGCTAACGCTGCGCTGGTAATCGTAGGTGGGGGCGCTGGGGGGGAGATTGATCAACTAAGGGCTATGGTAGATAACTCTAATGGCTCCATTTCATATTTGGGCGAGGTTATTGACCTTCAATCCACCGGCTTCTTCGCAGAAATCGACTTCTTAATTAGGGGGGAGTCTTTTTTTTGCACAGGAAGGACCGTTTATGAGTCCCTTTACTCTGGTTCTGGTGTGATTGTCCCGGGAACGGACAAGGATCTTGAGTCGGATGAAGTGCTAGCCGGGTTCAAGGAGAGCGTTTTTTGTTATCCTCCAGGTGATTTTGTAAGCTTGATGGGCCTCGTGGCGACATTGGCTGGTCTCCCAGAGGCGACAAAGGATCGTCGTGTCCACGACAATTATGAACAATATATTGCGTCGTTAGATGCTATTTATTCGAAGGTGATTAAATGAGTAGGAAGAAGGCGCTAATTACAGGTGTTACTGGCCAGGATGGCTCCTATTTGGCTGAGTTGTTGCTTGAAAAGGGATATGAGGTTCATGGGATTAAACGTCGCGCATCATCATTTAATACTCAACGCGTAGACCATATTTATCAGGATCCCCACACAGATAACCGAAATTTTGTCCTTCATTACGGCGATTTGAGCGATTCTTCAAATCTCACTAGAATTATTCAAGAAATACAGCCTGATGAAGTCTACAACCTAGGAGCTCAGTCTCATGTCGCGGTAAGTTTCGAGTCTCCTGAGTACACTGCTGATGTCGATGCGATGGGCACGCTCCGAATTCTAGAAGCCATCCGCCTTTTGGGGTTAGAGAAGAAGACCCGATTCTATCAAGCATCTACTTCAGAATTGTATGGTTTGGTGCAGGAAACTCCACAAAAGGAGACGACTCCCTTCTATCCGCGTTCGCCATACGCCGTGGCCAAGCTCTACGCGTATTGGATCACCGTCAACTATCGCGAGGCATATGGAATGTATGCCTGCAATGGAATTCTGTTCAATCATGAGTCTCCGCGCCGTGGCGAAACTTTTGTAACACGTAAGATTACCCGCGCACTGGCGAATATTTCTCAAGGGTTGGAGCAATGTTTATTTCTTGGCAACATGGATGCTCTACGAGATTGGGGACACGCCAAGGACTACGTACGCATGCAATGGATGATGTTGCAGCAAGAACATCCTAAAGATTATGTAATAGCTACAGGTGTTCAGTATTCAGTTCGTGATTTTGTGCGCTGGTCGGCTGCTGAACTTGGAGTTACGTTACGTTTTGATAAGGAAGGCGTTGAGGAGCATGCAGTTGTTGAGCATATCAGCGGCAACTTGGCGCCGGCTCTGAATGTTGGAGATGTGATCGTTCGTGTGGATCCACGTTATTTTCGGCCGACAGAGGTTGAAACCCTCTTGGGTGACCCAAGTAACGCTAAGAAAGACCTTGGTTGGGTACCTGAAATCACAGTGCAGGAAATGTGCGCAGAAATGGTCCGTGAGGACCTTAAGGCGGCCCAGCGTCATGCCTTGCTCAAGCAACACGGCCATGATGTCCCGGTCGCTTTGGAGAACTAATGATGCCCCGCGAATCGAACCAGACCGTTTTCGTCGCAGGCCATCGAGGCATGGTGGGTTCCGCTATCGTGCGCCGGCTCCAGGCTCTTGGCTATCGCTCTGTTCTCTGTGCTGGTCGGCAAGAGTTGGATTTGCTGGATCAGCAAGCGGTTCATGCATATTTTTTAGAAAATCGGATTGACCAGGTCTATCTTGCGGCAGCTAAGGTGGGGGGAATCCAAGCCAACAATACGTACCCTGCGGATTTTATTTATGAAAATCTGACGATACAAGCGAATGTGATCCAGGCTGCGCACCTATCTAACGTTCAGAAATTACTGTTTCTTGGGTCGTCCTGCATTTATCCGAAGCAGGCTAAGCAACCGATGCAGGAAAACGCTTTGCTTACTGGCTTATTAGAACCGACTAACGAGCCCTATGCGATTGCCAAAATTGCTGGGATCAAGTTATGCGAGAGCTATAATCGTCAGCACGGTCGCGATTATCGCAGCGTCATGCCAACCAATCTGTACGGGCCGCATGATAATTACCATCCTGAAAATAGCCATGTGATTCCGGCCTTGCTTCGACGTTTTCACGAAGCGGTGCGAGCCAGTCAAGCGGAGGTTGTTATCTGGGGAAGCGGCAGTCCAATGCGGGAGTTTTTACACGTCGATGATATGGCTGCGGCTAGCGTGCATGTGATGGAGCTTGATCAAAACACGTATCAGGCCAACACTCAGCCCATGCTGTCGCATATTAATGTCGGGACGGGAGAAGACTGCACCATACGTGAGCTCGCACAAACCATCGCCAAGGTTACTGGTTTTAAAGGACAACTCTCTTTTGATGCAAGCAAGCCTGACGGTGCGCCACGTAAACTAATGGACGTCTCTCGTCTTCGCGCGTTGGGTTGGCAAGCTACGATTGGTCTCGAGGAAGGGCTCAGCGATGCTTATCAATGGTTCGTAGAGCATTGGCTGGAGGCTAGGAAGTAATGGCTGTGTGGCTGGTTTTCGCGATCATTAGCCTTGCAAAAACAGAAATAGCAGCACCCTGATAGCGTCAGTAAGGACAACCTTCAATGTTTCTTCCGGTAATCATGGCAGGCGGCACGGGATCCCGCCTCTGGCCGCTTTCTCGCCAGCTTAATCCCAAGCAGTTCCTGCCTTTGGTTGATGCCGAGCGGTCGTTGCTGCAGTCCACAATTCAACGGCTGGATGGGCTGAATCACGACCTCCCCTTGCTGGTTTGCAACGAACAACACCGATTCCTCGCGGCGGAACAACTGCGGCAGATGGAGATGGACCAAGCCAAGATTTTGCTTGAGCCGGTGGGACGCAATACTGCTCCAGCTATCGCGCTGGCGGCGTTGGAGGCCACCGCTTCCGGAGTTGATCCGGTTCTGCTGGTTCTTCCCGCCGACCATCTTATTAAGAACGTCGGGGCATTTCATGCCAGCGTCGCTTGTGCTTTAGCTTTGGCTGAGACGGGAAAATTAGTCACGTTCGGGATAGTGCCTACCCATCCAGAAACGGGTTTCGGTTATTTGGAGAGGGGGGAAGAGATAGCCGAAGGTGCCTACGTTGTTAGCCGATTTGTAGAAAAACCTGACTCAGCTACGGCTCAGAAGTATCTGGACAGCGGAGAGTATTTTTGGAATAGCGGCATGTTCATGTTTCGAGCCAGTCGTTATTTACGGGAGTTAGAACTCTTCGCGCCGGATATCCTTCGTTCCTGCCAGGCTTCGTTTGCAGGTGCGCAGCAGGATATGCATTTCACTCGCGTCAACGCTCAAGCGTTCAACGAATGTCCCGATATATCAATCGATTACGCCGTCATGGAGCGCACTTCTGATGCGGTCATGGTGCCGCTTGATGCGGGGTGGAGTGACGTGGGATCTTGGTCTGCTCTTTGGGACGTGGCGGACAAAGACTCTGGTGGTAACGTTTTTAAAGGCGATGTACTCACCGAACGGACGACTAACAGTTATCTGCACGCCACTCATCGGCTGGTGTCAGCTATTGGTGTAGATGATTTGGTGATTGTTGAAACCAAAGATGCTGTATTGGTGGCTCATAAAAACGACGTCCAAGACGTAAAGAAGATAGTCGATCAGTTGAAAAGTTGTAAGCGACCAGAATACTCTAATCACCGAGAGGTTTATCGCCCCTGGGGTGTCTACGATTCCGTTGATAACGGACCGCGCTATCAGGTTAAACGTATCACGGTAAATCCCGGCGCTAAATTATCAGTGCAGATGCATCATCATCGCGCTGAGCATTGGATAGTCGTAAGTGGAACTGCTCGTGTAACTAACGGTGAAAAAAGTTATCTGGTAACGGAAAATCAGTCCACTTATATTCCGGTAGGTCAGATACATTCCCTGGAAAATCCGGGCGTCATTCCTTTAGAGCTTATTGAGGTTCAATCAGGAACCTACTTGGGCGAGGATGATATTGTCCGTTTTGAAGATATATACGGTCGGAGTTGATGGTGTTGAAGATTTCAATAATTACTGTTTGCTACAATAGTGTTGAGACTATCAGAGATACTATCGAGTCTGTTTTGTCGCAGCAATACCCTGATATCGAATATATAATTGTGGATGGCGCCTCAAAGGATGGCACGCTCGAACTGATCTCTGAATACGAGGGGCGAATTTCTAAGGTGATAAGCGAATCCGATAAAGGTATATATGATGCCATGAATAAGGGCGTCCAGGCCGCCACCGGGGATTTTGTCGGTATACTGAATTCTGATGACGTATTTGCTGGTAGTGATGTGATTCACAATCTGGTTGCTCATCTGCAAAATAACCCCAGCGCAGATGCCGTCTATGCAGATCTGGTATTTGTACAGCGCAAGGAGATGGATGTTGTGACTCGCAGATATTCTTCTTCTGGCTTCTCGCCTTGGAAAGTCCGTTTCGGATTTATGATACCCCACCCTACTTTTTACGCTCGGCGTGAGCTTTTCGAAAAGTATGGAAGTTATAAATTGGGTTACCGAGTCTCCGCGGACTTCGAATTAATGGCCCGGTTTATGTCAAAAGGCGTGAAAATGATAAGGCATTCCGCTGTCATGGTTAAAATGAGAGAGGGTGGTATAAGCACAACTGGCTTTTGGTGGCGGATACATCAAAATTTGGAAATCGTACGGGCTTGCAGGGAGAATGGCATTTACACGAATATTTTGTTGGTGGCGATGAAGGTGCCGTTCAAGTTGGCAAGTTATTTTAAATAGTGAGAGTTATGAAAAAGGTTCTCCTGACGGGTAGCACTGGTTTTGTCGGAAACGGTCTACGCACAGCTCTGAAACTTAATTATTCTCTTCTGGCCACATCCCGCTTAACGCAAATGATGTCGGATGGCTCCCAAACTATAGGCGTCGGTGCTCTTTCGGCTGAAACCAGATGGACTACATTGCTGAAAGATGTGGATATTGTCGTGCATGTCGCAGGAAGAGCCCATAAGTTAAATGACAGGCATGAGGATCCGTTAGCAGCATTTAGGAAGGTAAATGTTGACGCGACGCTTAATTTGGCGCGCCAAGCTGCTGATCGCGGGGTAAAGCGGTTTATCTTTATCAGTTCAATAGGCGTACACGGCTCAGTCACAAATAATAGCTACCTCAGCGAACGTTCTCCGTTAAACCCCCATGCAGACTATGCCGTGTCAAAGCTTGAGGCGGAAAAGGGGCTTCAGGACATTTCTTCCGGAAGCGCGATGGAGGTGGTTGTATTACGCCCGCCGTTAATTTATGCAGGAAACGCGCCTGGTAATTTTGGATTGTTGTTGAAATTGATCGCAAGCGGTGCTCCGCTCCCTTTTCTCAATGTCGACAATAAGCGTAGTATGGTCGCACTTGAGAATTTTGTTGACCTAGTACAGATTTGTCTTGAGCATGATGCAGCAGCTAATCGCACATTTCTGGTAAGCGACGGGGTGGATGTATCGACAACTCAAATTATTCAATACATCGCCAGAGGGATGGGGCGCGACGCACGATTGTTTTACCTGCCCGACATGTTTGTGCGAATGGGGGCAGCGTTATTAGGACGTAAAACTACATATGAGCAACTCTACGGTTCTCTTGCAATTGACTCTCGCATGGTTCGGGATATTTTATCTTGGTGTCCTCCGATAAGTCCGGAGGAGGCTTTGTTCAAAGCTGGAGAAGATTACGTCTCCCGTGGTCGTTGAATATCCTATTTATGAGCTGGTTTTCCTATGCCTTTTTGGTTGATGTTTTTTTTGGTCGCACTATTGTCGCTTTCATTGACCGGGGCGCTGCGTAGGTATGCCCTTGCCCGGAATCTGATCGACGTTCCCAATATCCGCAGCTCCCATTCCGCCCCAACCCCACGTGGCGGTGGCGTGGCTATTGTGTTGAGTTTCCTGGCGGCTCTGCCAATATTCGCCGCTAACGATTTACTGCCCTGGCACGCTATGTGGTCAATGCTAGGGGCGGGAACTGGAGTCGCTGTGCTCGGTTTCCTCGATGATCACGGTCACATCGCTGCCCGTTGGCGTTTGTTGGGGCATTTCATAGCATCGGTATGGGCGCTTTGCTGGCTAGGCGGGATGCCAGTAATCACAATGTTTAACGTGGAAATTAACCTGGCTTGGCTTGGTCACGTCCTGGCAGTTCTTTATTTGGTGTGGATGTTGAATCTCTACAATTTTATGGACGGCATCGACGGTATTGCCAGTGTGGAGGCTATCTGCGTGTGCCTCGGGGCGTGTCTGCTTTACTGGCTGGGAGGTTTTGGATCTTTGATTGTGGCTCCGTTATTGCTCGCCCTGGCGGTAGCTGGCTTTCTATATTGGAATTTCCCTCCCGCACGCATTTTCATGGGGGATGCGGGTAGCGGCTTCCTCGGGATTATCCTGGGAATGCTGTCGCTACAGGCTGCCTGGGTTTCATCCAAATTATTATGGGTTTGGCTGATCCTTCTCGGTGTTTTTATAGTCGACGCAACCGTCACATTGCTAAGACGGCTGCTTCGTGGCGACAAGGTCTACGAGGCTCATCGCAGCCACGCCTACCAGTTCGCTTCGCGTCAGTTCGGTCGGCATCTACCTGTGACCTTGGCGGTGATGGCAATCAATTTGTTATGGCTGCTGCCGTTGGCTGCATGCGTCGTATTGTTGGACATCGACGGAGCCTTGGCTTTGATAGTGGCTTATGTGCCATTGGTGATTCTTGCTGTCAGGTTTCATGCAGGCGAGCTTGAAAAGGCCTGATTTCACGCTAGGTTCGCTTTTTTCGGTTATGGATTGTCCAACGCACGATGGTTTGCCACCGGCGTAAGAGCGGACGGGGTTTAGGAGCTGGCCAGGGGTGCAGGAAGGATTCATGGATAAATTAAGAACAGTCTTGTTGGGGCTCCCGAGGCGCCATAAGCGAGCAATTCAAGTAGCCATGGATATTGTGCTGGTCTGGATTGCGCTGTGGCTTGCATTTGTCGTGCGACTGGGTGTTGACGCGTTGATAGCACCGATCGAAACGCATCTGTGGCTCTTCGCATCGGCTCCACTGGTCGCCATTCCAATCTTCATCCGCTTCGGCATGTACCGCGCAGTCATGCGTTATTTCGGCAACGACGCACTGATCACCATCTGCAAAGCGGTCAGCCTTTCCGCCTTACTGCTGGCCTTGGTGGTGTATTGGTACAGCAACCACAAAACGGTAGTTCCGCGCTCAATCATCTTCAATTACTGGTGGTTGAGCCTCATCATGATTGGCGGTTTACGCCTGATGATGCGCCAATACTTCCTGGGCGACTGGTTCACCGCGGCCCAGCATGTGCCCTTTACCAATCGAGACGACGGCCTGCCTAAGGTCGCTATCTACGGCGCCGGCGCGGCAGGCAACCAACTTGTCGCCGCATTGCGCATGGGGCGGGTGATGCGGCCCGTTGCGTTCATAGACGATGACAGCAGCATCGCCGACCGTGTCATCGCAGGGCTCCAAGTCTATCAACCCAACCACATTCAAAAAATGATAGACGCGACTGGCGCCCAGGAAATACTGCTCGCTATTCCTTCATCATCACGCGGCCGCCGTCGAGAAATCCTGACCCTGCTCGAAGGCTTCCCACTGCACGTGCGCAGC
Source organism: Pseudomonas algeriensis (assembly GCF_048847255.1). Lineage (NCBI taxonomy): Bacteria > Pseudomonadati > Pseudomonadota > Gammaproteobacteria > Pseudomonadales > Pseudomonadaceae > Pseudomonas > Pseudomonas algeriensis. The sequence continues at coordinate 46,787 of NZ_JBKKRK010000025.1, forward strand.
GTTCCGGGTTTTATGGATCTGGCCAGTGGTCGGGTCAAAGTGGATGACATCCAGGAAGTGGATATCGCTGACCTTCTGGGTCGTGATCCCGTGCCGGCACAGCCTGATCTGCTAGCGCATTGCATTACAGGCCAGTCGGTCCTGGTGACCGGTGCCGGCGGTTCGATCGGTTCTGAGCTCTGTCGACAGATCCTGGCGCTAAAACCCACCACATTGCTGCTTTTCGAGCACAGCGAATTTAATCTCTACAGCATTCTTTCCGAGCTTGAGCCACGAATCGCTCGGGAATCTCTGTCTGTTCGCCTGTTGCCGATCTTGGGGTCGGTTCGCAACCAAGAGAAACTGCTTGATGTGATGAAGACCTGGAATGTTGACACGGTCTACCATGCAGCGGCCTATAAGCATGTGCCCATGGTGGAGCACAACATCGCCGAAGGGGTCCTGAATAATGTAATCGGGACACTGAATACCGCGCAGGCTGCATTGCAGGCGGGTGTATCGAACTTTGTCCTGATCTCGACCGACAAGGCCGTACGCCCGACCAATGTAATGGGCAGCACGAAGCGGCTCGCTGAGCTGACGCTGCAGGCGTTGAGTCGCGAATTGGCCCCGGTGCTGTTCGGTGATCAGGCCAATGTGTCCCGGGTTAACAAGACACGCTTCACCATGGTCCGCTTCGGTAACGTATTGGGCTCATCCGGATCGGTTATTCCGCTGTTCCATAAACAGATCAAATCCGGCGGGCCTTTGACCGTTACCCACCCAAAGATCACGCGTTATTTCATGACCATTCCAGAGGCCGCGCAACTTGTGATCCAAGCAGGGTCCATGGGCTTGGGAGGGGATGTGTTCGTGCTGGACATGGGCGAGCCGGTGAAGATTGTCGAGCTGGCTGAGAAGATGATTCACTTGTCCGGACTGAGCGTTCGCTCTGAAAAGAATCCTCACGGTGATATCGCGATCAAGTTCACCGGCCTGCGCCCCGGCGAGAAGCTTTATGAGGAGCTGCTGATAGGCGACAACGTGGTCGCGACCCAGCATCCAATGATCATGAGCGCCAATGAAGACTTCCTGCCTTGGGATGTCCTCAAGTTAAGGCTGGCAGACTTGCTGACCGCCATCGAAGAAGATGATTACGCCCGAGTTCGCCAGTTGCTTCGCGACACCGTCAGCGGCTACGCCCCGGACGGCGAGATTGTCGACTGGATCTACCAGCAGCGTCACCTTGAGCCTTGATTGTTACACACCTCGTAACGTACACATTTTTGACAGCACACCACCATCGCCTAAGTTTGAGAAGCAGCTTCGGAAAAGCTGCTTCTCTCAACGATGTCATGGAGCGTCACCTATGCGTACAGGCTATTTCTACTCGCTGATTTTTGCCTTCCTCACCAGCGCCTCGATTGCTGTTATTGCGGCTCCAACGGTCAAGCCGGAGTCGGTTGCTTCGCCGCAGACGGTGGAGCAGCCAGCGAGAACGCAAGGCGCCAAGGTGGATTTGAACGGGGCGGATGCCGCAACTTTGCAGCGCGAGCTCTCAGGGATAGGCAAGGGCAAGGCTGAGGCGATTGTTGCCTATCGGGAGAGCAATGGGCCTTTTTCGTCGGTGGACGAACTGCTTGAAGTCAAGGGCATCGGCAAGGCGATTCTCGATAGGAATCGTGACAAGCTGGAGGTGAATTGAGGGTTGTTTAAGGGAGGCCAGTCGAATGACTGGCCTTTTTGCCATTCAACGGATGTGCTTCTTGGTTGATCGGCGAAGCTTTACCGCTGTTGGCACAAATACTGATTAGTTAACGCCAACCGATTGTTCAACAATCCAAGGCCCCACCAATGACCAGCCCCCTTTCCCTAGCCGACCAAATCACCCTCGAACTTCGCGCCGACATCATCGGCGGTCGCCTCATCCCAGGCACGGCGCTGGTGGAAAACAACCTGGTCTGCGCCTACAACGCATCTCGCAACACTATCCGCGAAGCGTTACACCGCCTCGGCCAGGAAGGCCTTGCCCGTTACGTGCGTAACAAAGGGGTAACGGTTAGCAGGTTGGGTGTCGATGATGTGCGGGATTTGTTCAAGGTCCGCCGTACCCTGGAGCTGCGGGCCATTCTGAGCAGCAATCCACTGAGCGAGTATCAAGCCGACCACATGCTCGAAGCCCTGGAGGCCGCTGAGCTGGCTCGGGATCGCGAAGATTGGCGAGCGGTGGGCACCTACAGTCTGGCCTTTCATCAGCACATCGTGGGACTGATGCGCAGTCCGTTGCTCGATGAGTTTTTTACCAACGTGGTCGCGCAACTACGCTTGGTGTTTTGTTCCGCTCCCGACGAAGCGCGCTTTCAGGCGCCGTGGCTTGCCCGTGACCGGCAGATCCATGACTGGCTCGCGGAAGGTGACAAGCCTGCTGCTCACGACGAGCTGAGCGTTTATCTCGACGATTCCGAGCAGTTGCTTGTGCACCTGCTGACTCCCGCCAACCCTCACTGATCAGAGGACCTGCGCCATGTACAAAGACTACCCAGCCGCCTACCAGGTCAGCAAAGGCTCCGCCCTCCAAGTGGACAAACCCTTCTACGACCGCATCCGCACCCAGCAGAACAAACGCACCCTGATCGAGCAGTTCGAAGTCCCAATCCGCACCGGCCGCGCCTGGCATGTGCCGGCCGGTCATGTCTTTCGCGTGACAACCCCGGTCGGTCCGCAAGTCGGGGATTTCAACGTCTGGAACGCCCACGATCCACGTGAACGGCTGTGGGCGGCGCGGACGCGACAGCTGCAGGGCGCTCATGTCAGCACCTATGATCGGTTGTGGTCGAACCTGCCATTCCTGCGGCCATTGGTAACGATCACCGATGACAGCTTGGCCAACTACGGTATCGACGAACACGGCGGGCGTTTGCATGATTTGCTGGGGACGCGATGTGACCCGTACGTGAACAAGATGCTGACCGGCGAAGATTTCCATCATCACTGCCACTCGAACCTGACGCGTGCGGTGTTGCCTCATGGTTTGACCGAGTTTGATGTCCACGATGTGCTGAATATTTTCCAGTGCACCGGGCTGAATCATGACGACATGTATTTCATGAAGGCGTGTCCGGCGCAGAAGGGCGATTACCTGGAATTTTTTGCGGAGATCGATTTGCTGTGTGCATTGTCGACGTGCCCTGGTGGGGATCTGTCGCTGGCGATGTGGGGGCCGGAGGCGCAGGATCCTTTAAGCGTTTGTCGTCCGCTGGGAGTGGAGATTTATCGGTTGGAGGATTCGTTGCTGCAGGGCTGGAGTCAGCCGGAGCGGGCGGCTTACAAAGGGCTGCATGGGTTGCATATTGCCAAGGCGGATTGGGAGAGCTAAATACCGCAACGGCGCGAGCGGCTCTTGTGGCGAGGGAGCTTGCTCCCGTTGGGCTGCGGAGCGCCCCCAGATGCGTTGAACACAATAGAACTGACACACCGGGTCAGCAGGGGTTGGGGGCGCTTCGCGCCCCAGCGGGAGCAAGCTCCCTCGCCACGAAAAGCGGGTCAGCGATCCTTCGCTTCTTTCGCATCCATCTCGGCATTGCGCTCGGCAACACGTTTGCGCTGTTCGTCCGTCAGCTCGACCTTGTTGGCGGTGTCGCGCAGCATCATCAGACCACCCACGATCGAGCCGATGGCGACGATCAGGATTAACCAGGCATACCAGGGCATAGGGCTCTCCTTGAGGGGACAGTGGCCGGGCGAAAGTTTCGCTGGCCATTGCCTCTACCACTTATGAGCGAAGACGGTTCGCAGTGGTTCCATACTACGCCGGTTATGCCGGGTACACCTTATAGCCCGGTCAACATCGCATCGGCCGGGGCATCGGCACGCAACTGTGCGGTCAGCACGAAATACACGAAGCCCACCGCCATGAAGCCGAGGAAGATCAACCCGATCAGGGCGTTGAACCAGGCCATTGCCACCAGGCACACCACCGCCAGGGCCAAGGCGATGCCCGGCACGATCGGATAGCCCGGCGCGCGGAAGGTGCGTTCCAGGTTGGGCTCGGTTTTGCGCAGTTTGAACAGGCTGAGCATGCTCATGATGTACATGACGATGGCGCCGAACACGGCCATGGTGATCATCGCGGCGGTGAGGGTCATGCCGCCGAGGTTGATCAGGCCGTCGCTGTAGATGGCGGCGATGCCGATCACGCCGCCGGCGATGATGGCGCGGTGCGGGGTCTGGAAACGCGACAGTTTGGCGAGGGAGGCGGGCAGGTAGCCGGCGCGGGCCAGGGCGAAGAATTGGCGGGAGTAGCCGAGGATGATGCCGTGGAAGCTCGCCACCAGGCCGAACAGGCCGATCCAGACGAGCATGTGCAACCAGCCGGAGCTTTCGCCGACCACGGTTTTCATGGCTTGGGGCAGCGGGTCGTTGATGTTGGAGAGGGTGCGCCAATCACCGACGCCACCGGCGAAGAACATCACGCCCATGGCCAGCACTACCAGGGTCAGGATGCCGCTGATGTAGGCCTTGGGAATCGTGCGTTTTGGGTCCTTGGCTTCTTCGGCGGCCATGGCCGCGCCTTCGATGGCGAGGAAGAACCAGATCGCGAAAGGGATCGCCGCGAACATCCCGGCGATGGCCGGTGCGCCGAACACGTCGGAACCGGCCCAGCCGTTCAAGGCGAAGCTGCTGAAGCTGAACGCTGGTGCGACCACGCCCATGAACACCAGCAGCTCGGCGACCGCGAGTACGCAGACGACCAGTTCGAAGGTCGCGGCCAATTTCACCCCGAGGATGTTCAGGCCCATGAATACGATATAGGCGCCGACGGCGGCGTGTTTCGGATCGAGCGCCGGGAATTGCACGTTCAGGTAGGCGCCGATGGCGAGCGCGATGGCGGGTGGAGCGAAGACGAATTCGATCAAGGTTGCCAGCCCAGCGATCAAGCCGCCTTTCTCGCCAAAAGCCCGACGGCTGTAGGCGAACGGTCCGCCGGCATGGGGGATGGCGGTGGTCAGTTCGGTGAAACTGAAAATGAAGCAGGTGTACATGGCCGCAACCATGAACGATGTCACCAGAAAGCCCAGCGTGCCGGCCACGCCCCAGCCGTAGCTCCAGCCGAAGTACTCGCCGGAAATCACCAGGCCGACGGCGATACCCCATAAATGCAGGGTGCCAAGCGTGGGTTTGAGTTGTGTGTTCATCGGTGGCTCCCCTCGATAAGTAGCAAAAGCGCTGGGGGAGGGCAGTGCAGTGGGCGTGCCAGTATGGTTTCGGCGGTCGTAATGGGTGGAATCGTGTCGTATCGAGGATGTTCGCTGCCGGATCGCTCGGGTTTGTGCCCCAGTTCGGAGCGTCGGTGCCTGGGTGGGCCTAATCGCGAGCAAGGATGTCAGTGGCTGCTGGGCCGGTTTAGCAAAATTGGGGAAATACCTTACGCGTACTGCTTCTTTTCCTGACTTATTTCCTCCGGCGACACCGGCAAAGTCTCGCGCCTACTTCTGTACCGCGAGATGCCTGCATGAATTTCCTCGTCACGCCCTTGGTCTTGTCCAGCGCCATCGGTTCGTTGGTGATGGCCGCCATGGACCCGGACCAGCCCGATGTCGAGGCGGTACTGAAGGAGTTCCGCAGTTGTTTGGGTGATTACGACACCTGGGCGGAAAACTTCTGGGCAGGACCCGCACTGGACATCAAACAAGTGTTCAAGGTGGGGAAGGAGGTATCGCTCGCGCCTGCAAAAAATGCTGGCACGAAGGTCAGCGCCGTGGTGGCGAGGTGTCCGGCACAAGGCCCGCTGACATTGGTGCACATGTTCCAGGCCTCGCGTTTCGTGCCGATCGGTGAAACGCCCGTGGTGTTGGAACCGATTATCAAGGACGAGTTGGGCAAGGAAACGTTTGGCGATCCGATTCCTCATGTGATTGGCCCCAGCGGCATTTTGGAAGTACCCCATTGCGACCGCGGCCAGCGCTACCGCATCAGTTTTTTTCCGGATCTTACAACTGATCATGTGAGGGCACTGTACGCGTCCTACCAACGCGTGATCGTCGAACTCGAAAGCTGGCTTAAAGCCGAGTGGAACGAGTTCCAACCGTTGTGGAAGGAATTCGCCAACAGCGGTTTTTTCAAGCGCGTCGACTTGTTGCAGCAAGCTCAGTTACGCGGTTTTGAAAACGCCCTGCGTGGGCTGTGGGACGACGTCAAACAGGTCTTCGATCTGCTGGCGGACCTTAAGGCCAACAGTGAAAAGCTCCTGGAATACCTCACCGAGGCCGAGCTTGAGCAACTGCTGGAAACTTCGTCAGAGGCGATCGCCAAAGCGCTGATGATTGTGAGCGATGAGCCCTTGCTCTTCGTTTACACGGCGGCGTTCACCAGTTGGCTGCGGATGTTGCCACCGCAATATTTGGCCGAAGTCCTGGGCGAAGTGCGCGGTGCGGTGCTGATCAACTTCATCCTGGCAATCGTTACCGGCGGCTTAGGCATAGGCCTGCGCCTGAGCGGCAAGGCGCTGCGCTTGGTTCGCTCGGAACGAGCCCGCGCATGGTTGCAGGCCTCGAGCCAACGCCTGGGCCAACTCGGTGGCGACAGCCTTAACGCTCATGCCGATGTGCTCAAGCCGGTCGTGATTGCGGGGCGAGGACCTTCAGTGGGGCCGGCGCCTGTCAGACCCTTGCAAATCACCACGGGAGACTCCCCACCTCTGTCGGTCAGCAATCCTGCCGCGATCGTGCGGGAAAAATCCCAGCCGTCTACGCAACTGAGCAAACAAGAACACCACGACGACGCCCCCGCCCAATCGAAAAACCCCAACGGCGACCCCGCCGACAGCGCCGCCCAGACCCGCACCGACGGTTGCCCGGTGTCCATGGTCACCGGCGAAGAACTGCTCACCCTCGAAGACGGCACCCTCGACGGACGCCTGCCCTTCGTCTTCACCCGCCTCTACCGCACCAGCGCCGCCGACCTGGACATCGGCCTCGGCCGCGGATGGACCCATGCCCTGGCCCATCGCCTGTTGATCGACGGCGAGCAGGTCATCTGGATCGACCAGGAAAACCGCCGCACCACGTTTCCCCGGCCCAGCCTGCAACGTCCAGCCATCCACAACAGCCTGGCCCGCGCGGCGATTTACCTGAGCAACGAGCCGGACGAATTGATCGTCGCCCAGCCCGGCGAAGACGCTCCTTTCCTACATTTTCGCGACGGTCATCTGACGGCCCTGAGCGATCGGTACGACAACCGCCTGAGCGTCCAACGCAACATCTACGGCGACATCAGCCGCCTGGACAACGGTGCTGGCCGCTGTTTGCGTTTGCGCTACGAGCATCGGCACCTGGTCGCCATCGACTACCAGAGCTTTCACCCGGCGCTGACCCTCGACGAAGCCTGGCGCACCGAACAGACCCTGGTGACCTACCGCTACGATGCGCGTTTACGCCTCATCGAAGCGA
>NZ_JBKKRK010000026.1:0-43885 GCF_048847255.1 Pseudomonas algeriensis
GTCAGTTGATGTCTATGTGACTGAGCTGACGCCATCGCGAGCAGGCTCGCTCCCACAGGGGATTGGTGTGATACCTGAAATCTGCGCCCGCTGGAGATCTACTGTGGGAGCGAGCTTGCTCGCGATAGGGGGCTGTCGGTTGATATCTATGCGACTGAGTTGACGCCATCGCGAGCAGGCTCGCTCCCACAGGGGATTGGTGTGATACCTGAAATCTGCGCCCGCTGGAGATCTACTGTGGGAGCGAGCTTGCTCGCGAAGACGTCATCGGCCGCGCCGCGCCAAACAACCTGACCCGCACCAGCTCGCCTGCCTCTTCCTCCAGCAGGATCGGCGCCGTACCGCCGGGCATCACCACCCTCACCACCCCCGCCCTCACCCACCCCAACCGCCAGGCGGCACTGGCCACGGCGCTGGCGCTGGTGCCTGATGACGCGGTAGGGCCTTCGCCCCGCTCGAACACCCGCGCCGCGACTTGCCCTTCGCCCGCGCGCCACGCCCACTGCAGATTGATCCCCGCCGGACAAGGATCGCCCGCCCCGCCGGGGGTGGCATAGGCAATGGCGGTCAGGCTCTGCGACAGCATCGGCGCGCGCATCTGTGAAAGGCTCGGCAATGCCTCCACGTCATCGACCAACGTTACGCAGTGGGGGTTGCCGATGCGCACGAACTGGCTATTGCCCCACGCCGGATCCAACGCATGAAGCGCAGGCACCCGGCTTGTTTCGCACCGGCCGGACGTCACTTTTTCCACCCCTTGGGCAGCGACGGCGCGGGGTCCGAACAGCGGTTTGCCCAGATCCAGCCAGAACCCTTGCACGCCTTCGAACTCGGCGGCGCGAACCGTCGTTTGCAGCGGTGAGACACCTTCGGGTTTGTCGTGATGGACCCTTAGCAAAAAGTCCTTGTCCTCCGGCAGCAGACCTCGCTCTTGCAGGGCCAGGGAAAAAATCGTCAAGCCATTGCCACTGCGCTCGGCCAGCGTTCCATCGGTATTAACGATCAACACATCGAATGGCGGCTCGTCCTGGAACGGGCCAATCAGCAGGCCATCACTGCGATGGGCCTTGGCGTCCGGCGGCGCTTCGCCCGGCGCCCATGCGCAAAAAGCCTGCACCGCGGCACAACTCCAGGCTTGGCGCGTTCGCGCTGCCTGGACGGCTGACGGCGGAAGATCGATCCCCTCGGCACGGATTTGCTGCGGGGAAACGACTCCATAAACATTGCCGCGTGCGTCGTAGAACTGTGCCATGCGTCGGTCCGGAATAAGCCTGGGGAAGTCGCTACTCTAGGCCAATCCACCGACCGAGCACACACGGATATAGCATCAATAACCCTGTCATCGGTTCTGCACATCCTCCAGCGCCAATCGGATCTGCCGATGGAAATGCTGCAACGCCGGTTTGGTACACGCAAAACACCGGGGCGTCACCTGTAAGGTCCGACAGGTGCGACTTGGCTGGCTAGCTCGTAACGTAGGCAAGTCACGCCCGGACAAGGACTCATCATGAAAGACAAGCGCACCTCAACGCCCATGGCAGAGCTCTACAGCGAAGGCCGAAAACACTTCATCGAACTGGTACCCGACGGCGGCGCGCGCCTCGACGCGTTGTTCCACACTGCTCCGGCGCTTGGCGAACTCGCCGTCGGTGTGGTGTACGGTCATTTGCAGAGTCGTCCCGGCCTCGACCCGCGCCTGCGAGAAGGCGCAACGCTGGCCGCCATCGTGGCGGCCGGAATGGTCGGTCCTCCCCTTAGCGTGCATTTGAAAACCGGGCTCGCATCAGGGTTGGCGCCGGGAGAGATGATTGAACTGGTGGTACAGGCCTCGGCGTTCGCGGGTTTTCCGCGAGCCGTCTCCGCGGCCGATCAGCTCAATCGGTTGTTTGCAGAAGCGGGCCTCGCCTCGCCACCGCCACCCACGCCCCGGGAAGTGACGCTGGACTTTTGCGAGCGGGTGCGCAAGGGCCGTCCGCCCATCCCGGTCCAACCTCAGATCAAGCGGTTGCTGCGCAAAGCCCTACGCTTGTCGGTTCATGGAACGTCGGCCCGGAATGTGGTCGTCGAATGCTTCGATGCAGAATCCGACTTCCCCACCGCCCTGGTGTATTTCGAGGTGGAGGCTGACCATGTGATCAGCCTCAGGTTGTATCACGCGCGATGACTCGCGCGGGTTCCGACAGGACACGTCCAGTGCCTTGGCACGTTGGGGTCGCGGTGCGGTCAGTGGATATGCAAGCATAGGCGCCTCCCTGCCCGCTTGACCGCACCGCACGAACGCCAAGGACGATTCATGACCGCTATCACCCCTCCACCTACCTTTGTTCCAGGGCGCCTGGAGCAGATGTCCACCCGTGTCGCCTACCTCATCGCCGGAATCGGCATCGCCGCGTGGGCACCGCTGGTGCCTTATGCCAAGGTGCGGGCGAACCTCGACGAAGGCACCCTCGGGTTGCTGCTGCTATGCCTTGGAGTCGGATCGATCCTGGCGATGCCGATTTCCGGCGCGCTGGCGACACGGTTCGGTTGCCGACGAGTACTCAGTGGCGGCACGCTTCTGGTCTGCCTGGCGCTGCCATTGCTGGCGACCATGAGTTCCTTGCCGTGGCTGGTGGCGGCGTTGTTCCTGTTTGGCGCCGGGCTCGGCACCGTGGACTCGACGGTGAACCTGCAAGCGGTCATCGTCGAGCGCGCCAGCGGCAAGACCATGATGTCGGGTTTCCACGGCATGTTCAGCCTCGGCGGGATCATTGGCGCCGCCGGTGTGAGCGCCCTGCTCGGCCTGGGACTTTCGCCGCTGGCGGCGACGCTTGTCGTCAATGGCGTGCTGTTGGTGGCGCTATTCAAGGCAGCGCCGCACCTGCTGCCCTATGGCAGTGAAAGTGCTGGGCCGGCGTTTGCCATTCCCCACGGCGTGGTGCTGTTTATCGGCATCCTGTGCTTTATCGTGTTCCTGGCCGAAGGCGCGGTGCTGGATTGGAGCGCCGTGTTCCTGACCGCCGAACGCGCAGTGGATAGCGCCTATGCCGGGCTGGGTTACGCCGCGTTTGCCTTGACCATGACCATTGGCCGGCTGACGGGCGATTCGGTGGTGCATCGACTGGGGGCCAAGCGGGTGATCATTTACGGCGCAACGATGGCCGCCGCGGGATTTCTGATGGCGACCGTCGCGCCCCTGTGGCAAGCCGCGCTGCTGGGTTATGCATTGGTCGGTGCCGGGTGTTCCAACATCGTGCCGGTGCTGTACACGGCCGTTGGCAAACAGACGCTGATGCCCGAAGCCATCGCCGTGCCGGCTATTACCACCATCGGTTATGCCGGCATTCTCGCAGGCCCGGCATTGATCGGCTTCGTCGCCCATGGCAGCAGCCTGGGCATCGCGTTCGGCTTGATTGCGCTATCGCTGGTGGCGGTGGCGTTTAGCGGTAAAGTGTTGAAAGTCTGAAGCCCTGAGACGTCCCCGTGGCGAGGGAGCTTGCTCCCGCTCGGCTGCGAAGCAGTCGTAAACCGGTGAATTCGGTGTGCCAGAGGCTTCGCATTCGAACGAGCCTGCTCGCGATGGCGTCGGGTCAGTCGACATCGAGGGATGACTGACAATCTGCCATCGCGACCAAGCTCTCACAGGGCTCGGCTTACATCACGTATCGGTCAGAACCGGCACACCGCGGCCGCCCCGGTGTCGGTCGGCATGACATGCTCGGGCGGCACCACGACCACTTCACCGCCTTGACGCGTCACCGCGAGGATCAGTTCGTCCAGCACATCCGGAGCCTGCTCATCGCCCGTCTCGTCGATGATCAACCGGCCTTTGTCCGGGTCCAGCTGGCCGGGAACCTGGCGCTCCGCCTCCACCAGCAACATCGCGACACGGCCCTCCCAAGCGGCCTTGGCGATGTCGGCCAGCTTGTCCAGGGCGCGTCCCTGGCCGACCGCGACGCCATAGCGATTCAGGCTATCGACCACTTGGTCGGCATGACTGTGGGCCATGAGCTTGGCGCATTGGACCCGCAACTCTTCGACGCTCAACCGCGAAGGATCGCCCTCGATACCCTGCGTCAGCAGGTGCTGGTTATGACTGACGGCACGGAACACTGCCTGGTTTTCCGGCAAGGCCACCAGGATCATCGGCAGGCCCGAAGGCTGCGAGTGATGTTGCAGGATGGCTTTGTCCACCGCGCGGAAAAACCGTTCGCGATCCAGGTTGATTTCGTCCTGCTTACCGCCACCGGCGGACTCATGCATCATCGCATCGCCACGCTCGCCGCTGCGGCTGAAACCATTGGGGAAGCCCTGCTGGTCACCCGACGTCAGCTCATCGCCCAACGCCTCGTTCTGGTTGCGCGGGACCGGTTCGGCCAGCTCGATTTTCTCCAACTGCTCGCTGGAACCTTCATACAACCAGATCTCGTTGCGGGTCAGGCACAACGCCTGGTAACGCTCGGTGGACTGCACCAGGCGCAACAACGGCTTGAGATAAGGATGGCTGTTGGCGAACGCGCATTCCGGCAAGCGCTGGCTCACCGAAACGACTTTGAAATAGTCACGGGCACCGAACACCGCGATGCCGTCGCGGTTGGAATTCCAGAAACCCTGGTCCTCCACCAAGGCCAGGAACGGAGCCAGCAACGGCGCGCAGTCCATGCCAGGGTGCTGTTGTTCAAGTTGGGTTTGCAGGTCACGCACCAGGTTCTTGTAGCGGATCGGGTCCTGGCTACGCTCGGGGAATGTGCGATGGGTGGGCATGTACAACGAAAGGCTCGGCTGTTCGTCGAACGCCAGGAGCTCGGCCAGCACCTGCCGGCTGAAGGGTTGATGAGCGGTCATGATCGTCTCCTTTATTCTTTACCACGAGCCTCTTGGTTTTCGAGGAAGTCCTCCTCCAGCATGGCGTCCACCATCTCCGGCGGCGCCTCATCGACGGGTGCGGTCACGCGGCCCATCGATTCGACGGCGGGGTTGAGCTTGCCGATCTGATGATCGAGCGCGTGCAGCATTTTCTCGGCAGCGCCCTCCACGGCCAGCTCCAAGCTCTCGGCCTTGTGACTGACCGACAACGATGAATGGCCCTGTACGCGTGCCTCGATCTGGCAACGCTTGTCGGCGGCACCGCCCTTCTGGGCATTTTCATCACTGACGTGAATCTCGACGCGGGCCAGCTGATCTTCGAAACGCTGCAACGCGTCCACCACCGTACTGCCAACCCATTCCTGCAAACGGGCACTGCCTTCAATATGGTTGCTGTTGACTTGAACTTGCATGATCGACTCCTTTGCAAAAGACGGCTGACGCCGCCTGTTGTAGGTAGAAGAAGATCAAACGGGCGAAGTTCCCGGCGCGGGATGACTGGAGCCTGAGCGGCTGTTGATTACCCTTTGTGGGAGCCGGTATTACCTCGCCTTTCAGACCTCCGGCATTTTTCGGAAGCCCACCGCCAAGCGGTTCCAACCGTTGATGGCGTTGATCGCAACGGTCAGGTCGACCATTTCCTTGGGCGTAAAGTGCTCGTTCAGCAGCGCGTAGTCGGCGTCGGGCGCATGGGTCTCGCTCAGGCGCGTCAGGGCTTCGGTCCAAGCCAGCGCGGCGCGTTCACGGCCGGTGAAAAACGGCGCCTCGCGCCAGGCGGTCACGGCATACAGGCGCCGCTCGGTCTCGCCGTCCTTGCGCGCATCGGCGGTGTGCATATCGATGCAGAACGCGCAGCCATTGATTTGCGAAGCGCGCAGCTTCACCAGCTCGATCAGGGACTTTTCAAGGCCCAATCTGGAGACCGCGTTCTCCAGGGCCAGCATGGCTTTGTAGGCATCAGGGGAAGCGGCATAAAAATCGATACGCGGTTGCATGGGGGAACTCCTGAACAATTGGGTGTGGCGCTACGTTAGCCCTGCACTGGCGCAGGACAAATAGCCAATTGTGGGGAAGTTCGAGTGACCAATGAAGCGTCGTTGCCTGCCGGTGGAGATAGGTCAGGCCCGGCTGCGCAACCATTGCAGAAAGCGCTTCTTGGCGACCGGCTTGGGTATGTCACGGGTCAGGTTCTGAGCCAGGTGGATGCGTACGTCCAACAGGTTTTTCATGGCGTCGCCGATGTCACGACGGGCCTCGAGACAGGGTTTGAGGTAACTGTTCTCGATGCGATACAGGGTGCAGAACGTCTTCGCGGTGAAACTCGCCAACGCCGCTTGCTCGGCGACGACCCCGGCTTCGCCGATGACTTCACCCGGCCCCATGCGCCCGCCCTCGATGGGCTGGCCATTACGCATGAGGCTCGCGCTGACCACGCCGGACTCGATGATGAACAGGTGGTCGCTGACCTCTCCGGCCGCCAGGATCACGTCGCCGGCGCGGAACGTCTGCAGGGTCATGTTCTGGCTGAACGTGTCTTTCTCGTCCGGGCGCAGCGTGGAAAAGATGCTGGAGCTTTCCAGCAATGCCCGAGGACGCGACACCGCCACGGCCGCCGCGCTTTCGCCAGTAGACAGCAGGCTCACGCCCGATGCATGCAGATGCCGGAACGCCAGATCGAACAGTTGGTTGCGGACTTCGCGTTTTTGCCCCATCGAGGCCACAAAACCGCTGATCTCGTATTCCGCTCCGGCGCTGCCGGCGCTCTTGAGCGTGACGCTGGGCGCCGGGCTGGCGAGCAGCGCCCGGCAGCCGATCATTGCCCGCTCCAGCGCTTCGATCACTTTTTGTGGGCGCGCATGCGGGCTGATCTGGAGGCTGATGGACAAGCCATGCATGTCGCTGGGACGGCTGAAGTTGACGATCTTGGCTTTCGCCGCCAAGGAATTGGGAATCACCGCCATGCTGCCCTGGGAGGTCTGCAATCGCGTGGCCCGCCAGTCGATGTCGGTGACCCGGCCCTCGGTGCCGTCGATGGAAATCCAGTCATCGACTTGATAGGGCTTGGTGGTGTTGAGCACGATGCCGGAAAACACATCGCTGAGGGTGCTCTGCAAGGCCAGGCCGACGATGATCGCCATTGCGCCGGACGTCGCGAGCACGCCCTTGACCGGCAGATCCAACACATAAGCCAGCGCCGCGATGACAGCGACCAGGAAAATCACCGCCCCCAGTAGATCCTGCAACAGCCGTCCCGTATGGCCGACCCGTTGCATCATGACCGCGCCGATCATCACCGTCAGGGTTCGCGCGGCGAACAACCACCACGCAATCTGCAGGCCGGTCGCCGCCAGGTGCCGAGGTACGTCGTCGACCCACTGTGCGGTCTGCATGGGGTTGAGGCCTTCGTTGAACAGCAGCATGCTGAACAACATGAAAATCGCCAGCCGCACGCCGATTTTCCAGTAGGTCCGTTCGGCACTGACCAGCCGCCACGCCAGCAAATCGAGCACGAGCAATGCCAGGGCACACAGCAGCGGATGGTCGGTGATCGGGGCGAGCATCGGGACAGCTCCAGGAAGGGCGATTGGCGAAGATTGGCACAGATTCAAGCGGCTGTAGAGATCACCCCCACAATGGATTCGCGTTGCTGCTTGACTAACCATCCATCCGGCCGAAGCGCCCGGAATGGAAATCCTCGAAGGCCCGGTGGATTTCCTGCTCACTGTTCATCACGAACGGACCATGGCCGACGATGGGCTCATCGATCGGCTCGCCACTGAGCAACAGCAGTACCGCGTCGTTGTTGGCTTGCACCCTCAACTGGTCGCCTACCCGATCAAACAGTGCCAGTTGCCCGGCTTCGACCCGTTCGCGGCCGTTGGCCTGGATCGAACCTCGCAGCACGACCAACGCGCTGCTGTGGCCGTCATGCAGGTCCAGGGTCAGCTCTTTTCCGGCGTTCAGGCGGATATCCCAGACGTCGATGGGCGTAAAGGTTTTCGCCGGGCCTTGGTGCCCCTCGAAGCGCCCGGCGATTACCCGCACGCTGCCGGCCGCGTCTTCTAGCGTGATGTTCGGAATGTCCTGCTTGAGAAGGGTCTGGTAGCCGGCCGGCGCCATCTTGTCCTTGGCTGGCAGGTTGACCCATAGCTGGACCATCTCCATGAAGCCACCCTGCCGGGCGAACGCTTCGGAGTGAAATTCCTCATGGATGATTCCTGAGGCAGCGGTCATCCACTGCACGTCGCCGGGGCCGATCTTGCCGCCACTGCCGGTAGAGTCGCGGTGCTCCAGTTCGCCCTGGTAGACGATGGTCACGGTTTCGAAACCCCGATGAGGATGCTGGCCGACGCCACGGCGCTCGGTGGTGGGCGTGAATTCGCTGGGGCCGGCGTGGTCCAGCAGCAGGAACGGGCTGATGTGCTTGCCCAGGTTGTCGTAGGAAAACAGCGTACGGACCGGGAAGCCGTCGCCAACCCAATGCGGCCTTGGACTGGTATAGAGGCCTATGATCTTTTTCAAGCTGCGTCTCCAAATCAAAGGTTGAGATTCGATGGACACAGCTTAAAACCCATACCAATAACGCACCAGACTGCAAAAACCGGCCTTAGCGTTCTACCTATGGAACGACGATCGACACTGCGAGGGCGAACGCGGTTCTGACGCTCAAAGCTGATTGCGCTTGGCAAATTCCGACAGGCCCACCAGGGAACTCAAGCCGAGCTTTTCCAGCAAACGGGTCTTGTAGGTGCTGACTGTCTTCGGGCTGAGGAACAAAGTCTCGGCGATGTCCTTGCCACGCATGCCCATCGCCAGCATCCGCAGGATGGATAGCTCCCGGGTGGAAAGACTCTCGAGTGCTTTCTGCTCGGAACGTTGTTGAAAGTCCAGCCTGACGGACATCTGCGGAAAATAGGAATAGCCGGACTTCAAGGCGTGGATGGCCTTTATCAGCTCCTTCAGGTCACTTTTCTTGGTCACGAACCCCCTGGCCCCGGCAGAAATGCAGCGGTTGCAGAAATGCTGGGCATCCTGGGAGGTGAACACCAGCACAGCGCAACCGGGAAATTGGCCGGTGATCCAGACAAGCAGGTCCAGGCCATCGAAACCATTCATGACCAGGTCCAGGATCACCACGTCCGGGATATCCTGCTTGATACATGCCCGCGCATCGGCCACGCCGCTGACATCAGTGACCTGGCTGAATCCCTCGTTCTGGCATACAAGCCGCAGCGCCCCCCGGATGACGGGGTGATCGTCCACAATCAATACGTTTTTCAAGGCAACTCCCCGGGGACAATGCAAACGGCGCCGACGCCATGACCGCATCGACGGTGACACAAATGGCTGACCCAGCCACCTGTAAGATCTGACAGTGCGGACCAGCGGTGCCGTCAGGTTCCGTGACGCTGTCCGACGGTGCGAGCCCAGGACGGAACCGGCTCGTTGGCCGCTGGATCGACGCTTTTCATCAAGCGCTGCACGGAAATCGCATCGGGCAGTCGGGCGTTGCTTACCTGGAGAAAAGGCTGGCGAGTCGCCGGGGTGCCCTGCTGGGCGTTGTAGATCAAAGCATGACGAACCAGAGGGTTGTCGAGGAAGAATCCGGGCAGGTCCAAGGCGTCATCCGCCACGCTGGCATTGACGATGACCAGGTCGAACGGCTCACAGCCGCAGTCCACCAACGTCAGGAGTTCATGCACGTCGCTCACCGGAGCGATGCGGAAATAGCCTTGGTGATTAAACAGGCGTTCTAGTTGCAGTCGATGATAATGCTCAGGATCGGCAATCATGATGCGTAGAGCTTTATTTGGCATGGCAGGCATTCCAATGGCAACGCGGCAGGTACGAACCGGCTCGGGAACGTTAAGTCGCGTCAGGCTAGAGGAAGGTCTTTAGGCACGCTGTAGGACAAATCTCAAAAACAGGAAGAAAAATCGCCTGTCGACCTGCGGCAGTGTGCGTTTTCTATCAATGCCGGTCGCGCGTAGGGTCGATGGCGCCGGCGTTGCCTTGCGCAACGGGCTTGCTTGTCATGTAAGCCTGGAGCCGCCCAGTCAGGTGCTCCATCGCCTCGTGCAACTCATCCGCCGCAGCAGCGAGCGATGACGTTTCGCCCGCGCGGCAGGCGTTTTCCAGCATTTCGCAAGCGGCAATCAAGCGCTGTGCCTGGATCAACCTGGCCCCGCCCTTGATCCGATGCGCCAGATCGGACAGCCCGGACACGTCATGGCGCGAAAACAATGTCTGCAACCGCGCCTTGTCCTGTCCATTGCTGTCGATCAGTTCCAGCAACAGGCCCTGGGTGGAAACCCAGTCGCCGCCGGTCAGTTGTTCCAGGCTGGTCAGGTCGAAGTCTGCGTCAGCAACACGCGGTTCCACCGCACCGTTGGGCACAACCGATGCCAGACGCGCGTTCAATTGTTTCAAGCCGATGGGTTTGAACAGACAATCGTCCATTCCCGCCGCAAGGCAACGGGCCTTTTCCTCGGGCTGGGCATTGGCCGTGAAGCCGAGAATCGTGGTCGGCGCCAGGCCTCGGTCCCGCTCGTCGTCGCGAATGGCGCGGGCCAATTCATAACCGCTCATCCGCGGCATGTTGCAATCGGTGATGACGGCGTCGAACTGCCCGGCGCGCCACGCCCGCAACCCCTCGGCACCGTCCTCGGCCTCCCGCAGCCGGTGGCCCAGGTAGTTTATTTGCTGGACCAGCAACAACCGGTTGGCCGGGTAATCATCGACCACCAGGATGTTCAACGGCCGTGCGGGCATCACCGCCTCGGTCTGCGCCACCGGCGCTTCGCCCACCGTTTCAAGCAATGGCAACTCCAGGCGGATCTCGACCTGCGTACCTTGTCCCGGCACGCTATCGAGCAGCAATGTGCCGCCCATCATGCCGCATAAGGTGCGGCTGATGACCAGCCCCAACCCCGAACCGCTGCGCGCCGCCTGGGTGCTGTCGCCGACTTGAGCGAAGGGGCTGAACAAGCGTTGCTGGTCGTGGACTGAAATTCCGCGGCCGGTGTCTTCGACCCGCAGACGGATGGCCAGGCGCTGCCCTCCCTTTCCCGGTTCGGCTCGCAGCACCAGGCGCACGTGGCCCTGCTCGGTGAACTTGATCGCATTGCTCAGCAAGTTCGAGAGCACCTGCTTGAAGCGCATCGGGTCGATCAATACGTCCTGATTGCTCGCCGCGTCCACATCCAGTCGCAGGTTCAATTGTTTTTGCCGGGCCAGGCCCTCGAACATCCTCGCCACGGCCTCGACCATCGTGCGCAGGTTGGCGCGCTCAGGTGTCAGCGACAGCCGCCCCGACTCAATGCGGGCGATGTCGAGAATGTCGCCGATCAAATCCAACAAGCCTTGGGCGGCGCTCGACGCGACTTCAAGGGCGGCCCGGTCCATGACGCCTTGCTCGGCTTTTTTCAGCGCCATTTCCAGCATGCCGATCACGGCGTTCATCGGCGTGCGGATTTCGTGGCTCATGGTCGCCAGGAACGTGGTCTTGGCCCGGTTGGCATCATCGGCGCTGGCCTTGGCCACGCGCAATTGCTCGAGCAGGCGCCGCAGGTAGACAACCCAGCCCAATGCCAGCAGCAACAGCAAGGCGGCGATGGCGAAACCCTGGACAATCGCGGTGCGATGGCGCAGCCAGTAGCTGTCATCGATTACCACTTCACTGCGCCAACGGTTGGTCAGCTCATCCATTTCCTCGGGGGAAATACTCAGCAGCGCCTTGTCCAGGATCGAATAGAGCTGCGCTGCGTCATGACTGGTCGCCAGCGCGACGCGGGCGGGCACCGTGCCGACGGTGCTGGTGACTTGCAGCTTCTCGCGGTACTGGCGAGAGATCATGTAGCGAGCGCTGATCAGCGAACTGATCGCGCCGTCCGCCGCGCCTGTGGCGACCATGGACATGGCCTCGGCCAGGTTCTGCGCCGGCACCAACTGCACCGTGGGAAACTGCTCCAGCAGGTATTCGCGCAGCATGTTCCCGCGCACCAGCGCCAGCCGTTTGCCGGCCATCCGATCCATCGTCAGCGAGTCATTCGCCTTGACCGGCACCACCAGCACGAAGGGGTTCGTCAGGTACGGACGGGTAAAGCGCAACTCATCTTCGAGTTCCGCGCTGGGAATCGCGGTTGCCAGAACGTCGGCCTTGCCGCTGGTGATCCTGCCGACCAGGTCATCCACCGAATCGCCATGCTGGATGTCGAATTTCAGGCCGGTGCGCAAGCTGATCCTGGCCAGCACATCGGCTCCGATGCCGCGGAGTTGGCCGTGCTCATCGAAAAACGTCAACGGCAGGAAATTTTCGCTGACAGCCACCTTGATTCGCGGATGGGCATCGAGCCAGCGCTGTTCATTCACACTGAAATGCAACGCCTGCTGGCCCGGCACGCTTGCCCCGCCGGCATTCCAACGCCGCAGGATGCCCATGCGTTCGCCGATGGGGATGGCCTGTAACGCGGCATTGACGACGCGCAACAGCTGCTTGTTGCCACGACTGACCGCGAAGGCGAACGGTTGCACTTCCATGCGGGAAAGATCCACCAACTGGACATTGTTCAGGTAGTTCTTGCTGATCAGGTAGTGGGCGCTGATCGAATCCCCCAGGTAGACGTCGGCCTGGCCGAACGCCACGGCGCCGATGGCGCTCAAGGTCGAGGGAAACAACTGCAAAGTGGCGTCGGGATAAAAAGCCTCGACCTTGTCCGGGGGCAAGTAGTGATACAGCATCGCCACCCGTTTGCCCGCCAGGTCCGCAGGCAGTTCCTCGCCGGCATCGACCCTGGCCACCAGCGTAGGAATGTCATCGGCATAGGCCTGGGACATCGCCAGCCCCGGATCGCTGGCCTCGAAGCCATTGGCGGTGCCGAGCATATCGATTTCCCCGCTGCGCAGGGCCTGGAGCGATGCATCCCGCGAGGCGTACCGCTGCACCCGCACGTCGACGTGCAACAACTGCCCCATCAACCGGGCGTAGTCAGCGGTCAAGCCTTCGTAATCGTTGCCACTGCCGGTGATGCTGAACGGCGGATAATCCGGTGCCGAGGTGCCCAGCAGCAACGTGCCCTTGCGCCGCAGCCAGGCCCAGTCGGCTTCGTCCAGGCTCACCGAATAATCGCTCACAGTGGATCGTCCGAGCACCTGCAGCGACTCGGGTTTAGCGCCCACCTGTGGCGCCATACAGGATAGACCCAGCCATATCGCCGCCAGGCCCGTGCGCAGCAACAGCATCATTCGATCAGGTTTCGCTTGGCGAAATCGGCCCGGAACGCTACTTCAGCGACCGGCTGATCGGTTCGGACTGCCAATGCGAGGGAACAGCGAACCGTTTACGTTCCTCCCAGGGCTACCGAGAGGGACGTAAGATGAGTGTAGGAAGTTTCTCAAGAATTTCCTGAGGAATGTGCAAGCTCGGTGAGACTTAAGCCGTGGCCAGCCTCAGGTCTCGCACCGAATGCCCCTGGCCACGATGCCTTGCGTGCTCATAGAGCGAGCCGGCGATCTCATCGGCGCGCACCGGCAGGATCGAAAGCAATGTGTCGCTCAGGCCATGGCTGGCCTGGCAGAAGCCCTGCATATAGATCGCGGCCTTGCAGCGCTCATCGGTGATCAGCTTGTAGTTGCGATCCACCTCGAAATCCCCCAGGTATTGCGCCAGCGGCTCCAGCAAGGTGCGATGCATCTGGCGTTCGTAGCCGGTGGCGAGCACCACCGCGTCATAGCAGCGCACCGTCAGCTCGCCGGTGGCGTTGTTGCGCACCGCCAGCTCCACGCCCGCGTCGGTGGCCGTGGCTTTCTCAATGGTGGTGAGGGTGCGGAACGCATGACGGGCGATGCCAGAGACTTTCTGGCGGTAAAAAATCCCGTAGATGCGTTCGATCAAATCGATGTCCACCACCGAATAGTTGGTGTTGTGGTACTCGTTGACCAGGCGCTCGCGCTCGCTGTGGGGTTGCTGGAACACCAGGTCGGTGAACTCCGGCGAGAACACTTCGTTGACGAACGGGCTGTCATCCGCCGGCTTGAGGGCCGAGCCCCGCAGAATCATGTCGACCTGCACCGACGGGAAGCTGTCGTTGAGGTCGATGAAAGCCTCCGCCGCGCTCTGTCCGCCGCCGATAATGGCGACCTTCATCGGCTGACCGCTCACGCAGGCCTGGTTCGCCATGCGCGCCAGGTACTGCGAATGATGGAATACCCGGGCGTCGTTCTTGAACGACTTGAACGCATCGGGGATGCGCGGCGTGCCACCGGCACTGACCACCAAAGAGCGCGTGGCGCGGACCAGCTCTTCGCCCTGGGCACCGCGGGAAATCACCCGTAGTGCTTCGACCTGCTGGTCATGCAGCACCGGCTCGATGCGCAGCACTTCTTCGCCATAGCGGCTCTGCTCGGTGAAGTGCCCGGCCACCCAGCGCAGGTAGTCGTTGAACTCCATGCGGCACGGATAGAAGGTGCCGAGGTTGATGAAATCCACCAGGCGGCCGTGGTGCTTGAGGTAGTTGACGAACGAGTACGGGCTGGTGGGATTGCGCAGGGTCACCAGGTCCTTGAGGAAGGAAATCTGCAGTTCGCTCTGGGTCACCAGGGTGTTGCCGTGCCAACGATAATCGGCCTGTTTGTCGAGGAACAGCACGTCCAGTTCACCCTGGACCGGCCCTCGTTCCTGTAGCGCGATGGCCAACGCCAGGTTCGAAGGGCCGAAGCCAATGCCGATCAAGTCGTGAACGATGGGCGATGCAATTGCCTGTGTCATGTCCAGTGTCCTCTGGAAAAGTCCCTCAACAGGGCGCGGAAAGCCTGGGGAACCGGCCGGCATTTCAAGCGCCGGCGAGTCGTCTGTTGAGTGGAACGAGGACAATGAAAAAAAATTTACCGCCTTGCGACCGGCGAGGGACGAATCAGGTCGCGTCCCACTGCCGCACACGAACGCGGCAATGCTTCATGGCGTTGACGATGTGTTTTTCCACCAACGCCCTGGAAATGCCCAGGCGCTCGGCGATTTGCGGGTGGGACAGGCCTTCGAGCTTGCGCAGCAGAAAGCTCTCGCGGCACATCGGTGGCAGCTCGGCCAGGGCGCGTTGCAGCATGTCCAGGCGCTGGCCATGGTCGAGGCTGGTGTGGGGCGATGGCGTGAAGAAGCGTTCTTCACTGTCCAGGACATCGAGGGACTCGACCTGGCGCAAGGTGTTGCGCCGATGCCCGTCGATCACCAGGTTCAACGCGGTGCGATAAAGGAACGCACGGGGTTGCTCGATGGGCGTATCGCTGGCGCGCTCCAGCACCCGCACATAAGCGTCATGCACCACGTCTTCGGCCGCCTGGCGGTTGCCTAGCCTGGCGTTCAGGAAACACACCAGTTCGCGATAGTAGTTTTCCAACATGACTCCCGTGCGCAATGACTGCGACAGCTATCCCTGTGCCACCCCGGCATGCCTGAAACGGACATGGCACGATAGTGGCAGATTCAATTGCGTAATTTATAGTAATTCTCATATAGATTTAAAGCTTTGGTTTGTATCAGGGCTCAATCGTTCAGGTCATCGGGCATCGGAACCCGCATTTGTGGCGAGGGAGCTTGCTCCCGCTGGCCTGAGCAGCAGGCCCAGGGCAGGCGACACATTTCAGGGAGAGAACCCAGGTTTTGGGGCCGCTTCGCGGCCCAGCGGGAGCAAGCTCCCTCGCCACGGGGTGGGTGTCGTTCAAGCGCTACCATGGGTTCCCCTCGTTAAATTCCCGCCCGCAACGCTCGTTTACCAGAACAGCCACCCGTCCCGGCCTTCCGTGCGATGGGCCCGATATCACCGGCCGGAACCCTGCATGAAACGTCCCCGCCCTACCCGACGCGCCTGGCTTCTCACCTTCGCCCTGCTTCCGGCCGTAGCTTTCGCTGCGTGGCAAGTGGTTGTGCCGGACCGCGTGCCGTTCGACACCGTCCCGGTCACCCGTGGCGACATCGAAAACAGCGTAACGGCCCTGGGCACCTTGCAGCCCCGGCGCTACGTGGACGTCGGCGCCCAGGCGTCCGGGCAGATCCAGAAGATCCACGTCGAAGCCGGCGACGAAGTGACTGAAGGCCAGCTACTGGTGGAAATCGACCCCTCCACGCAAAAAGCCAGGCTCGACGCCGGGCGATTTTCCATCGAGAACCTCAAGGCCCAGCTTCAGGAACAGCGCGCCCAGCACGACCTGGCGCAGCAGAAATTCCGTCGCCAGCAACAGCTCAAGGCCGGCGGCGCCACCCGCGAAGAAGATGTGCAGACCGCCCAGGCCGAGGTGCGCGCGACCCAGGCGCGCATCGACATGTTTCAGGCCCAGATCCGCCAGGCTCAGGCCAGCCTGCGCAGCGACGAGGCGGAACTGGGCTATACGCGCATTTATGCGCCGATGGGCGGCACCGTGGTCGCGGTCGGCTCGCGGGAAGGTCAGACCCTCAACGCCCAGCAGCAGACGCCGTTGATCCTGCGCATCGCCCGGTTGTCGCCGATGACGGTCTGGGCCGAAGTCTCGGAAGCCGACATCGGCCACGTCAAGCCGGGCATGACCGCGTACTTCACCACCCTGGCCGGCGGCAGTCGCCGCTGGAGCAGCACCGTTCGCCAGATCCTTCCCGTGCCGCCGCGCCCATTGGAAGCCAGCCAGGGCGGCAGCCCCACTGGCGGCCGCAGCGGCAGCGAGCGGGTGGTGCTCTATACCGTGCTACTCGACGTGGACAACGCCGACCGCGCCTTGATGGCCGACATGACCGCACAAGTGTTTTTTGTCGCCGCCCAGGCCAAGGACGTGCTGACCGTGCCCATCGCCGCCTTGCAAGAGGCCGACCAGGTACGCGTGCTCGCCGACAATGGTGATGTCCAGCCGCGCACCGTCCGTACGGGCGTCAGCGATCGCCTGCGCACCCAGGTCCTCGACGGCTTGAGCGAAGGCGAGCGCGTGCTGATCGGCCCATCCAGCGCAAGCGGAGGCTGAGTGGACACGCCCCTGATCGAACTGCGGGACATTCGCAAGGCCTATGGCGGCGGCGACAGCCCCCGGGTGGAAGTGCTGCGCGGCATCGACTTGTCCATTTATGCGGGGGAGTTCCTGGCGATTGTCGGGGCGTCCGGCTCCGGCAAATCGACCTTGATGAACATCCTCGGCTGCCTCGACCGTCCTACCAGTGGCGAGTACCGCTTTGCCGGCGAAGACGTCGCCGGCCTGGGCAGCGACGAACTGGCCTGGCTGCGGCGCGAAGCATTTGGCTTCGTGTTCCAGGGCTACCATTTGATTGCTTCCGGCACCGCCCAGGAAAACGTCGAGATGCCCGCAATCTATGCCGGCACCTCCGCCGCCGAGCGCCACGCCCGGGCCAGCGCCCTGCTCGACCGCCTCGGCCTGGCCAGCCGCACCGGCAACCGCCCCCATCAACTCTCCGGCGGGCAGCAGCAACGAGTGTCGATTGCCCGGGCCTTGATGAACGGCGGCCACATCATCCTCGCCGACGAGCCCACCGGCGCCCTCGACAGCCAGAGCGGGATTGAGGTGATGGCGTTGCTCGACGAACTGGCGAGCCAGGGGCACGTGGTGATCCTGATCACCCACGACCGTGAAGTGGCGGCCCGGGCCAAGCGCATCATCGAGATCCGCGACGGTTTGATCATCAGCGACAGCGCTACCGCCGCACCGCAGGCCAATCCGAACGCCTTGCACGCCGTGGACCTGCGCCAACGCCTGAGTGCCGGCAGCGAACACAACGGCGCCTGGAAAGGCGAGCTGGTGGACGCCGTGCAGGCCGCATGGCGGGTGATGTGGATCAATCGCTTTCGCACCGCCCTGACCCTACTCGGCATCGTCATCGGCGTGGCCTCCGTGGTGGTCATGCTGGCCGTGGGCGAAGGCAGCAAGCGCCAGGTCATGGCCCAGATGGGCGCCTTCGGCTCGAACATCATCTACCTCAACGGCACGGCCCCCAACCCGCGCGCCGCCAAGGGCATCATCAGCGAACAGGACATTGCCGCCCTCGCTGCCCTGCCCGAAGTGCAACGCATCATGCCGGTCAACGGCAAGAACGCCAGCGTGCGGTTCGGCAACCTCGACCACACCAGCTACGTGGGCGGCAACGACACCCACTTCCCGATCATCTTCAATTGGCCAGTGGCCGAGGGCGCCTACTTTAGCGACGCCGATGAACGAGGCGCCGCGGCAGTGGCGGTGATCGGCCACAAGGTCCGGCAAAAACTGCTCAAGGACGTCGCCGACCCCATCGGCCGTTACATCCTGATCGAGAACGTGCCGTTCCAGGTGGTCGGCGTACTCGCGGAAAAAGGCGCCAGCTCCGGGGATTCGGATGCCGACAATCGCATCGCCATCCCTTATTCCGCCGCCAGCGTTCGGCTGTTCGGCACCCGTCATCCCGAGTACGTGGTGATCGCCGCCCGGGATGCGGGCAAGGTCAAGGAGGCCGAGCAGGCGGTCTCCCGTACCCTGTCGCGCCTGCACGACGGCAAGCGGGATTTCGAGCTGACCAACAACGCCGCGATGATCCAGGCCGAGGCGCGCACCCAGGGCACGCTGTCTTTGATGCTCGGGGCCATTGCGGCGATTTCGCTGTTGGTGGGTGGCATTGGCGTGATGAACATCATGCTCATGACCGTGCGCGAACGGACCCGGGAGATCGGCATCCGCATGGCCACCGGCGCCCGCCAGCGGGACATCCTGCGCCAGTTCCTCACCGAAGCGGTGATGCTCTCGGTGGTCGGCGGGCTGGCCGGTATCGGCCTGGCCTTGCTGGTGGGCGGCGGCCTGCTGCTGGGCAAGATCGCCGTGGCCTTCGAATGGCTGGCGGTGTTCGGCGCCTTCGGCTGCGCGTTGGTCACCGGCGTCGTCTTCGGCTTCATGCCCGCCCGCAAGGCCGCCCGCCTCGACCCGGTCGCGGCCCTCACCAGTGAATGAACCCCTCCTTATGAAAGCGCACCTGACTCTCCTGGCCGCCAGCCTGATGCTGGTGGCCTGCGCCACGCCGGTGTCGGCACCGGGCAGCGGCATCCAACCGCCCGCAGCCTGGCAGAGCCTCGATACGCCCGGTGTCCGAGCGGATAACCAACAATGGTGGACGCAGTTCGGCAGCCCGTCATTGAACCGCTTGATCGAACAGGCGCGCCGGGACAGCCACGACCTGGCCGCCGCGATGGCCCGGGTTCGCCAGGCCCAGGCCAGCGCGGTGATCGCCGGCGCGCCGTTGCTGCCGGAAATCACCGCCGGGCTCAACGGCAATCGCCAGGAATTGCTGCGGGGCCAGGGCTATAGCCAGTTGGACGTGGATCGGGACAACCGCACCATCGATTACTACGACGCCAACCTCAGCGCCACTTATGAGCTGGATTTCTGGGGCGGTAAACGGGCGGCCCGGGACAGTGCGCTGAGCACGCTGTCGGCCAGCCAATCCGACCGCGCGACCGTGGAGCTGACCCTGCTCAGCGGCGTCGCCAACAGCTACACCCAGGCGTTGTCCCTGCGCGAGCAACAGCGCATCGCCAAATTGAACCGGGGCAACGCCCGCAATGTGCTGGACCTGGTGCAGACTCGCTACGACGCGGGCAGCGCCACGGCCCTGGAACTGTCTCAACAAAAGAGCCTGGTGGCGGCCCAGGAACGCCGCCTGCCGCAAGTGCAGCAACAGGCCCGCGAGGCATTGATCACCCTCGCGGCATTGTTGGGCGAACCGGTGCAATCGCTGCAACTCGACGATGAACCATTCGACGCATTGCGCTGGCCCGCCATCGATGCCGGCGTGCCCAGCGATCTGCTGCTGCGCCGCCCCGACATCGCCGCCGCCGAAGCGCGCCTTGCCGCCGCCCAGGCCAACATCACTGTCGCCCGCGCCGCCATGCTGCCCTCCGCCACCCTCGGCCTGAGCCTGGCCACCGGCGCCGACATCGCCGACCAGTTGCTGCGCAACAACGTCTACAACCTCGGCGCCGGGCTGGCCGCGCCAATCTTCAACAATGGTCGCCTGAAGGCTGAGCGAGCCCGGGCTACCGCGCGCCAGGAAGAACTGCTGGAGGCCTACCGCGCCGCCATCATCAACGGCTTCGCCGACGTCGAAAAAGCCCTGAACGGCATCCACGGCCTGGACCGCCAACGGCAATGGCAAAGCGAAGAACTGCACCAGGCCCAGACTGCCTTCGACATTGCCCAACGCCGCTACCAGGCCGGCGCTGAAGATTTACTCACGGTACTGGAAACCCAACGTACCCTCTTCGCCGCCCAGGACATGAACGTGCAATTGCGACTGGCGCGGGTGCAGGCGAGCGTGACGTTGTACAAGGCGTTGGGTGGGGGTTGGCGGGGGATGAAAATGAAGCCAAATGACATCCAAAGCAGCGGGCCAACGACTTTGACCAGGAACTCAAAGAGTCCGAATTAACGCCTCGGCGTGCTCTCGAAACACTGTAAAAGCTTCATCGAAACTTGGGCGGACGGAACCAAAAATCAGCGGCATCAGCCTCGCATCATATTGGCCACGAATCGCCGCGTCCGAGCTTGTTTGATCCAAGGCTCTCTGCATGACGTTTCCTGGATTGGCAGCGAACGGAGGAAACTGTCGACCAAACTCAGCGGCGTCGAATTCAACCAGCTTTTTGAAACCGCTGGCGGCTCGTTTGCTGACTGCCGGATCGTCACGGCTGATGCAATAAACATCGTAGATATGACGCACCAATGCCTCGTCCCACGGCTGAAGCATAGCCCCGGCCTGGTGTTGGGCATAACGCCGAAGGAACGAAATTACTTTTTCTGCAAGCGTTTCCTCGACCGCGACACAGAGGATACTCCCCATGTACCCAGGCCTTGCGGCAAGTCTATCCACCAAGTTTTCCAGCGGTCGCAGAGTCACTTCGAACTCGGGAGTTCGTACGGTCAATTCGAGGCTCAGATAAGGTCGCAAACTCACGTCGTGCGGGTATTGGGGGGCATATTGCCAACGACTGGAGAAATATCGGTTTTCATTCCGGGCAATACGCGCATCCACAATTTCTTCGAAACCAAGCCTAGCGAGGACTTGGGCGATCTCAGCCTTAAATTGGCTGAGGTGTCGCTTTTTAGCCGAAGCACTGAAGGTGTTCGACTCATCCCATACGATCTTCAAGTCGACATCTTCTGACATACGCTCGATCAATCGATAGGCCTTGGACAGGCTCGTCCCGCCACAAAACACTAATCGAATGCCCGGGAACTGCATTCCAATCAGATGCTGCAAGGCATCGGTTACATGGATGTCTTTTTCCAGGATGCTGGCGGTCAGAAAACCGACGTCGACCTCAGCCAGTACCGCATCAATCAACTCAACCTGCTCAGGCGTGATGGTTTTCATAGATTACGTAGCGCCCACCAAAGCCGAGCTTTCGGTTGATACGGCGTGAGCCTGTATCAAAAACAATGCCGGCGGGTAGCTGCAAACTGTCGCTGGCATTGTATTCACGCAACGCGCGCCCCGCCGTGATCTTAACGCCAAGTTTTTGCAGGGCCAGAGGAGCCAGAACTTCAAGCGGACGTATCGGGATTGGCTTACCGGTGAGCACACTGGTTTTAGCCTTTGCGAAGACGCCAATGCCAAGTCTGACCAACACACCGCTAGCTACAAGATGACGCAATGCTCGGGATACCTGTGCGGAGCTGCCGAACTTGGAAAATTCAGAGCGCAGAAACACGTCGTCCTTTCGCAAGGCGATTGATCTCTTGATACGCTCCTCGACAATCATTTCTCACCTCAAACAGCACCTGCGTCTAAAAAACACACAAGCCACTGTTTTATAACTATTTTTTAATACAAACCGTGCTCATGCATGCTCAGTATAGATCAGCATGGAAATACAGGCCAATGCGATGAGCAGCGATAAAGCTCAACCTACCGACGAGATCCGAGACGCACAAGCCGGCGGATTCTGGCGTAGCTGTAGGCAATGGCGCAGGGCGTCACTAGGCCGGCGCCGAAGACATGCTCACCGTGCTGGAAACCCAACGTACCCTCTTCGCCGCCCAGGATATGAACGTGCAATTGCGACTGGCGCGGGTGCAGGCGAGCGTGGCGTTGTACAAGGCGTTGGGTGGGGGTTGGCGGGTGAAGCCGATCTGAAGAGGAGCACCATTGTGGCGAGGGAGCAAGCTCCCTCGCCACAAAAGCAGTCATTGCACACGGCCCCAGGTTCGGTCGGTTCGAGCCTGGGCTCACACCACCTTGGCCTTGAGATTGCGCGCATACCAAGGCCTGCGCGGCACGCGGCGAAACAGTTGAGCCAGCTTGTCGTCATCACTGCCAAACGTAATACGCAACGCCAACTTCATGGTTTCCGGATCCATCTCCACCGAACGCCCAACCTGCAAACCCGGCGTGGTGCTGCAACCATGGGTGTCCGGGCCGAGCCAGGGGTCGGCGATTTCGACCCAGCGGCCCGGGGCGAACCAGGGCACGCCGTTGACTTCGAGCCGGCTCACTTCTCCCGGATGAAAACGTTCGTGGGCGCGAAACCAGTCTTCGAGGCGATCGTCGATCCAGCCGTGAAAGGCCCAGAACACCGGGTTTACATGGGAGGAAAACGGATCGCCTAAAAAGTCGTTTTCCGGTTCGAACCAGCGCTGGGCGAAGTCGGCCTGATCACGGGCGAATGGCACCGGATGGCCGTTTGACGGATCTCGCGGCACCGAGGCCCAGCGCATATGCAGCCAGTCATGCAGCCCCAGTTCCACTTCCGAACCGAACTGGCCCAGGGTCAGTTTGGATAAATAGCGCGGGTCGCGGTAACGGGATTCCCAGACCTGGAAATTGCTGTGATAGGTCTCGGCGGTCTTGATGTCGCTGACCCATTGGGCGTATTGCTCGTCACCACGGGCGAGCCACGTTGGTGGCAGTGCCGTCCCGTCGACGTTGTCGAAATACCGGGCAAAGCCCAGGCGATCACGCTCCAACTCGGGTTGCGGCAATGGAAAACGTGGCCATGACGGCAACGGCTGGAAAGAACGCGCCGTGCCGAGCATATGCCGGTGCATGAAGAAGAAATCCACGCCCGAGCCGTTGCGATCTTTGCGCGGCCCGCGAGCATCACGTTCGTTGTCCCGCGGCCCGGGTTGCCAGCCGATGCCACGCAGGGCGTCGCGCTTGTCTTCGTCGAGGGTGTGCCATTTGTCTCGCGTGGCATGCCAGAGTTGATGGAACAGCCGGTGCTCGGGCGACACCAGCCAGTCCAGCAACTTCGGGCTCAGCGGCGTACGTTCCCGGGCTTCGGGGAACCGCTGTTTGACGGCGACGAACTGATTGTCGAGCTCCGGCAACGCCAACGGGCGATCCAACCGCAACACCCGGCCGCTGAGGGTGGCCGTGCCGGCGTTGCCGAAACCGGCCCAGACTTCGTCCAGGGTCATGATGAATTCGTAGTCTGGCGTGCCATGCCCGGCACCGATCAATCGCCAGCTCAATTGCTTCGGGTCGCTGCCGGCCAGGTCGCCCAGCACCCGATAACGCGGCTCATCTCCACCGCGCAGCCGTTCGGCGGTGTCGAGGTAACCCACCAGGCCACTGCCCTTGTGGGCGATGTCGAGAAACATCTCCAGATTGTCGCCCGGCAAGCCGTCGAGGCCGGCATCGCGCCCGCTGAAACGGATCGTCCAGATTCCCCGCAACGTGTTCGCCCGCCGCTGTCCGGCGACGTCCGCCACATCGAAGGAAGCTTCGCCGGGTGTGATGGTCGGGTCCGGCCGGGTCAGTTCGCGATGCCCGTAGTACACCGCAGGCACGGCGGCACCGGTCAGCGCCAGGCCTGCCATGAACCATCGTCGAGAAATCGTCATTGCCTTACCTGTGTTCGCCCTGGTGGGCTTTATCCAAGCTAGAACGATGGGCGGCCTGACAAATTTATAGAGGCTGTAAGGGCCTCATCGCGAGCAAGCTCGCTCCCACAGGGGATCGCATTCCAAATGTGCGAGCGAGCCTGCTCGCGATGGCGGCGCTGAGAACATCTAAATTTCCCGTCCGATCACTCGTTCCCCCCAGATAGCAAAGGCCCCCGCGCCTGTCCTTCCAAGGCGAACCAGACTGAGATCGGCAATGACAACACCACGTTCGAAAAAGGCTCTTTTCACCGGCGTGCCCCTGGCTCTGGCGCTGGTCGTCGGGGCTGGCGTCGCGGCCTGGGACCATTGGTGGCGGGACAACCCCGGCTACTCGGTCAAGGTGATGAAAGAAGCGCGCGAGCTGCACGAACGCCTGCTGTCCTTCGACAGCCACATCACCGTGCCGCTGGATTTCGGCACCGCCGGCAACGAAGCGGACAAGGACGGCGAGGGCCAGTTCGACCTGGTGAAAGCCAATCGCGGCCGCCTCTCCGGCGCCGCGCTGACGATCTTCGGCTGGCCCGAACTGTGGAACGGGCCCAACGCGCCACACAAGCCCACCGCCGGGTTCGTCGAAGAAGCGCGCAACCAGCAAGAGGTGCGCTACAAGATCATCACCGGCATGGTCCGGGACTTCCCCAACCAGGTCGCCATCGCCTACACCCCGGACGATTTCCGGCGCCTGCATGGCGAAGGCAAGTTCGCGATTTTCATCAGCATGCTCAACGCGTATCCCCTGGGCCACGACCTGAACCTGCTGGACCTGTGGACGGCGCGGGGCATGCGTATGTTCGGCTTCAGCTACATCGGCAACAACGACTGGGCCGACTCCTCGCGCCCGCTGCCGTTCTTCAACGACTCGCCCGACGCCCTCGGCGGCCTGTCGGACATCGGCAAGCAAGCGGTGACACGCCTGAACGACTTGGGCGTGATCATCGATGTGTCGCAGATGTCGACCCAGGCCCTGGAGCAAGTCGCGCAACTGAGCCGCACGCCGCTGGTGGCGTCCCACTCGGCGCCACGGGCGATGGTGGACATCCCGCGTAACCTCAGCGACAAGGAAATGCAGCTGATCAAGGCCAGCGGCGGCGTCGTGCAGATCGTTGGTTTTTCCCAGTACCTGCGCCCGCTGACGCAAAAAACCCAGGACAGACTCAACGCCCTGCGCGAACGCTTCGACCTGCCGCCACTGCCCAACCTGGCGATGGCCTTGATGCCCGGCGACCCGATCATCGCCGCGTGGCCGGAACAGAAGTTCGGCGAATACGCCGGCCAGCTCTACGGCATTCTCGAAGAGGAACCCAAGGCCAGCCTCAAGGATTTGGGCGATGCCATCGACTATGCCGTGCGCAAGATCGGCATCGACCACGTCGGCATCAGTTCGGACTTCAACGAAGGTGGCGGCGTGAAAGGCTGGCAGAACGTCAGCGACATCCGCAACGTCACCGCCGAACTGCTGACCCGCGGTTACTCCGAAGCCGACATCGCCAAGCTGTGGGGCGGCAATTTCCTGCGGGTCTGGGATCAGGTGCAGAAAGCCGCCCGCCCTGCCATCGCCTCGGCGCAGAAGGCCCCTCAGCCATGATTGAGCGCCGCGCCTTCCTCAAGCACGCCGGTATTATCGCCGCCGGCCTGCCATTGGCCGCAAACCTGCCTTCGAGTGCCGCGGCCGACTCTCCGCCGCCGCTGTCCCGGGACAAATGGGCGCAGCTGCGCTCGCTGTTCAACCAGGACCCGAACTACCTGCACTTCTCCAATTTCCTGGTCACCACCCACCCGCGCCCGGTGCGCGAGGCCATCGAGCGGCACCGCGCCGCCCTGGATAAAAACCCCGGGCTGTTGATGGACTGGGACTTGGGCGTCACCGAAGCGCGCGAAGAAAACGTGCGGACCTGGGCCGGTCGCTACCTGCAAGCGAACCCGAAGCAGATCGCCCTCACCGGCAGCACCACCGAAGGCCTGGCGATGATTTACGGCGGGGTCCATGTCCGGCCCGACCAGGAAATCCTCACCACCGCCCACGAACACTACGCCACCCACACCATTCTCGATCTGCGCAAGCAACGGGACGGAACACGGGTGCGCAAGATCAACCTGTTCGAGAACGCCCATGGCGTCAGCGAGGCGCAAATCCTCACGGCCATCGACCGCAACATCCGTCCCGAAACCCGCGTGCTGGGCATGACCTGGGTGCACTCAGGCAGCGGCGTCAAGCTGCCCATCGGCAAGATCGGCGCCCTGGTGGACAAGCACAACCAGGGCCGCAGCGATGAACAGCGTATCGTGTACGTGGTGGACGGCGTGCACGGTTTCGGCGTCGAGGATTTGAGTTTTCCGGCGATGAATTGCGACTTTTTCATCGCCGGCACCCACAAGTGGATGTTCGGCCCACGGGGCACCGGCGTGGTGTGCAGCCGCAGCGAAGAGGTCAGGTACGTCACGCCGATCATCCCGACCTTCTCCGAAGCCACGGCGTTTTCCACCACCATGACCCCGGGCGGCTACCACGCCTTCGAGCATCGCTGGGCGGCGGACGAAGCGTTCAAGCTGCACCTGCAACTGGGCAAGGCCGAGGTGCAGGCGCGTATCCAGGCGCTCAACACTTACCTGAAAAAACACCTGCTCGCGTTGCCGCAGATCGAGCTGGTGACGCCGCTGAGCCCAGAACTGTCCGCCGGCTTCACTTTCTTCCGGGTCAAGGATCGCAAGAGCGACGAGATCGCCGCCTACCTGATGCAAAACCGCGTGGTCGCCGATGCCGTGCACCGCGATGCCGGACCGGTGATCCGCACCGCGCCGGGGCTGCTCAACACCGAAGCCGAGATTGATCGCTTCCTGGCGCTGTTGGGCAAAACACTCTGATGACTGATCGAGAGCAATCGATGAACCGCTTTTTATTGAAGACACTCCCGGCGTTGGCCCTCGCCGCCCTGCTGCCCTCCGATGCCCAGGCCTCGCAACCGGGCCAGGTGTTTCGCGACTGCAAGGACTGCCCGGAAATGGTCGTGCTGCCCACCGGCACCTTCCAGATGGGCACCCCGGAAGACGAAGTGGGCCGCGAGCCCGACGAAGGCCCGCTGCACCCGGTGACGTTCGCCAAGCCCGTTGCGATCAGCCGTTTCCAGGTGCTCAAGGGTGAATGGTTCGCCTACCTGCGCGATACCGGCTACGTGATGCCCGACGGCGACAAGCGCCCCGGCCGCGCGTGCCGGGCCGGCGTGCCTGACTACCAGGGCAGCGACCCGCGCAAGCAATACACCGACCGGCACCCGGCGGTGTGCATGAACTTCCAAGAGGCCACTGCCTACGTGGCGTGGCTTTCGAAGAAGACCGGTAAGCCGTACCGATTGGTCAGTGAATCCCTGCGCGAATACGCCGCACGTGGTGGCAGCACCGGCCCGTTCCCCTTCCCGTTCGATGAAGGCAAGGACTACAGCATCGCCCAGCACGCCAATACCTATGGCGCCGCCGACGGCTTCAACTTCACAGCGCCGGCCGGCAGCTTCGCGCCCAACGCCTTTGGCGTGTACGACATGCACGGTAACGTCTACGAATGGACCGCCGATTGTTTCAACGAAAACTACACCGATGCGCCGAGCGACGGCAGCGCCGCGCTGATGGGCAACTGCAAGGTGCGACGCATCCGCGGCAACGACTGGGGCGAAGCGCCGGTGTTTTCCCGTTCGGGCAATCGCAATGCGGTGTTTTCCGATGCCCACGGTGACTGGCTGGGGTTTCGGGTCGCCCGGGATATGTAGCTCAACCTGACCATCTGAAGATCCGCTTTTTGTGGCGAGGGAGCTTGCTCCCGCTGGGCTGCGAAGCGGCCCCTAGATTTTGCGGTCGCTGCGCAACCGAGCGGGAGCAAGCTCCCACGCCACAATAATGTGTGTCAGGAGACTCTGGTTAAATCCCCTTCCCCTCCAATCGTTCCATAGGTGGGCGCGCCCCAACCGGCGTGCCGCTGTTCTCCAGCCCTTGCGGTGAAAGCCCGCGATGGCCTTTGCCTTTTTTTCATCTAGCAGGGAAACCTCATGAGCCAACCAAAACGCGGGGTGATCGCTGAGCTGTTCATTCTGCTCAAACCCTTCCGGCTGATTGTCGCAGGCTCCATTCTCCTGGGCATGCTGGGTGGCTTGAGCATCACGGCCCTGCTGGCAACCATCAACGGGGCCTTGAATGCCGATACGGGGCCCACCCCCCAAGTGTTGGCGACCTTCGCCGGCCTGTGCGTGGCAGCGCTGCTGACCTCGATCCTGTCGGACATCGGCACCAACCACGTCGGCCAGAACATCATCGCCAGCCTGCGCAAATCCCTCGGCCAGAAAGTCCTGCTGGCGCCCATCGAGCAGATCGAGCGGTTCCGCAGTCATCGGCTGATCCCGATCCTGACCCACGACGTCAACATGGTCAGCAACTTCGCGTTTTCCTTCGCACCGCTGGCGATTGCCTTTACCGTCACCCTCGGTTGCCTGGGCTACCTGGCCTACCTGTCGTTGCCGATGTTTGCGCTGCTGTTGGTGGCGCTGGTGATCGGCACGGTCATCCAGTACGTGGCGCGGGCTCGTGGCATTCGCGGGTTCGAAGCCGCCCGCGAAGCCGAAGACGCCCTGCAAAAGCACTACAGCGCAATCGCCGCGGGCGCCAAGGAGCTGCGCATCCACCGCCCGCGCCGCCAGCGCATGTTCAGCCAGCGCATCGAAGCCACCGCCGAGCAGATCTGCGACACCAACATCCGCGCGGTCAATACCTTCGTGGTCGCCAAGACCTTCGGCTCGATGCTTTTTTTCGTGGTCATCGGCTTGGTCCTGGCCCTGCAATCGCTGTGGCTGGGCACCGACAAAGCGGTGCTCAGCGGTTTCGTGCTGGTGTTGCTGTACATGAAGGGGCCGTTGGAATACCTGGTGATGACGTTGCCGGTGATCAGCCGCGCCAACATCGCCTTCAAGCGCATTGCCGAATTGGCCGAGCAGTTTTCCTCGCCGGAACCGCACCTGCTGCTCAACGACAAAAGCGCCCCCAAGCCGACAATTCAGCGGCTCGAATTGCGTGACGTGCATTACGCCTTCCCCGCGGTCGACGGCACCCAGCCCTTCGCCCTTGGACCGGTCAACCTGACCATCGCCCAGGGCGACATTGTGTTTATCGTCGGTGAGAACGGCGGCGGCAAGACCACGCTGATCAAATTGCTGCTGGGCCTTTATGCGCCCCAGGGCGGCGAAATTCTCCTGGATGGCGAGCCGGTATCGGCGGCGCGACGTGACGATTATCGCCAGCTTTTCACCACCATCTTCGCCGACTATTACTTGTTCGATGAACTGGTGCAGGGCGATCAAAACGTACCCGGGGATGCCAACCGCTACCTGGATCGCCTGGAGATCGCCCATAAAGTCAGCATTCGCGACGGCGCTTTCAGCACCACCGATCTTTCCACCGGGCAGCGCAAGCGCCTGGCCCTGCTCAATGCCTGGCTGGAAGAACGTCCCGTGCTGGTCTTCGACGAATGGGCCGCCGACCAGGACCCGGTGTTCCGGCGCGTGTTCTACACCGAACTGCTGCCGGAGCTGAAGGCCCTGGGCAAAACCATCATCGTCATTTCCCACGACGATCGTTACTTCGACATCGCCGATCAACTGGTGCGAAT
Source organism: Pseudomonas algeriensis (assembly GCF_048847255.1). Classification (NCBI taxonomy): domain Bacteria; kingdom Pseudomonadati; phylum Pseudomonadota; class Gammaproteobacteria; order Pseudomonadales; family Pseudomonadaceae; genus Pseudomonas; species Pseudomonas algeriensis. The sequence continues at coordinate 29,363 of NZ_JBKKRK010000026.1, forward strand.
GCAGGCCGGCCGGGTGGTGAGTGAGAAGGTCCCGGCAGCCTTTGCCTGAGCCTGCCCGACGCCAATGCTGTTTTACCGCGAGAACACCATGAACGAACTGCTAGATGATGATCTGTTGGCGCTGTTGCTCGATGAGGTCGCCGATGACAGGCACGCCCTGGCCAGCCGCGGCAGGCTGGATCGCGCGCCCCTGTCTTTCGCCCAGCAACGCTTGTGGCTGGAGCAGCAGCGGGACCCGACCCGTTCGGCCTACAACCTGCCACGGGCCTTGCGCCTGAGCGGCGAACTGAACGCCGATGCCTTGGAAGACGCCCTGAACCGCGTCATTGACCGACACGACATCCTGCGCACCGCGTTCATTGAAATCGACGGCGCCGCCACTCAGGTAATCGAGCGCAGCGCCTGCCTGACCCTGCATCGCGAAGACCTTGCCGGGCTCGACCAGCCGGCACTTTCGCAGCGCATCGAGCAACACGCCCGGCAACCGTTCGATCTCACCCAGGCGCCGCTGATACGGGCCACGTTGCTGAGATTGAGCCGTACCGAACATGTGCTGCTGCTCAACATGCATCACATCGTTTCCGATGCGTGGTCCAATACCATCCTCATGCAGGACATGACCCAGGCGTACCGCCGGGCGGTGCTGGGTGATTCGTCTGCGCTGCCACCGTTACCGATGCAATACGCCGATTACGCGATCCACCAGCGCGGCGACTATCTGCAAAGCGCTGCCCGCCTGCGCAGTGGCGAATACTGGAGCGAGTACCTGGGCCGCGACTTGCCCACCCTGGAGTTGCCCCAGGACTTTCCACGCAACACAAGCCAACAACACAGGGCCGGTCGCGTGCACGTATCGCTGGCGCCGTCGTTGGCGCGAGCGCTGGACGCTTTTTGCCAACGCCAGGGGCTCACGCCGTTCGTGGTGGCGCTGGGTGCGTGGCAATTGCTGCTGGCCCGCTACAGCCGCCAGGACGATTTTGCCGTCGGTGTCCCCAACGCCAATCGCAACAGCCATGAAAGCCAGGCGTTGGTGGGATTTTTCGTCAGCAGCCAGGTGTACCGGGCGCGGATCGACTCGAGCCGCAGCGCATTGGATTACCTACGAGCGCTGCGCGGCCAATCCCTCGCCGCGCTGGAGCATGCCGATTACCCGCTGGAACTGATCCAGGATCAATTGGGCGCCAACCCGTTGTTCAAGGTCCTGTTCAACTGGCGCACCGGGTCACGGACGGCATCGCTGCCAAGCCTGGATCTACTGACGCTGGAGTTCCTCGACACCGGTGAAGGCCAGGCCAAGTTCGATGTGTCACTGGATGTCGACTATTCACAGCAGCAGATACTCGCGACGTTCGAGTACAGCCGTGACCTGTACCGCGCGGACACCATCGAGCGCATGGCCGAGCATTGGCAGAATCTATTGCGGGGGCTGATCGAGACGCCCGAACGCGCCCTCGGCGAATTGCAATTATTGAGCGCCGAAGAACGGCGGCTGACCCTGGACGACTGGAACCGCCAACCCACCCGGCTGCATAGCGAAGAATGCCTGCATCGCATGATCGAAACCCATGCCGCCAACACAGGTGAGGCGATAGCGCTAACGTTCGACGGGCAGCACATGAGCTATGCCGAGCTTAACCGCCACGCTAACCGATTGGCCCATCGATTGATCGAGCAAGGCGTCGGCCCCGATGTGCTGGTGGGCATCGCCGTCGAGCGGACACCGCAAATGATCATCGGCCTGCTGGCGATTCTCAAGGCCGGTGGCGCCTACGTGCCGCTGGACCCGGCCTACCCGGCCGACCGACTGGCCTACATGATCCAGGACAGCGGCGTCGGGCAGATCCTGACTCAGGCCCATCTGCTTGAATCGCTGGCGTTGCCGGCCGACATCGACTGCCTGCTGCTGAACACGAGCGATGCCGACAACGCCTGGCCTGAGCACAATCCCGATGTGCCAATGGATCCGCACAACCTGGCGTATGTGATCTACACCTCCGGTTCGACCGGCAAGCCCAAAGGCGCGCTGCTCGCGCACCACAACGTCAACCGCCTGTTCCAGGCCACTGAACAGTGGTTCGGTTTCGACCACCGGGACGTGTGGTGCCTGTTTCATTCCTATGCCTTCGATTTTTCCGTGTGGGAGATTTTTGGCGCGCTGCTGCACGGGGGGCGGCTGGTCATCGTGTCCCACGCCGTGAGCCGGTCGCCCGAGGATTTCTACGCCCTGCTCTGCCAGGAAAAAGTCACGGTGCTCAACCAGACGCCTTCGGCGTTCAAGTCGTTGCTGCGAGTTGCATGTGAGCCTGGACAGCCCCTCAGCCACCGGTTGCGGCAGGTGATTTTCGGCGGCGAAGCAGTTGATGTGCACAGTCTGCGCCCTTGGTTCGAACGTTTCGGCGATCAGGCGCCACAATTGATCAACATGTATGGCATCACCGAAACCACCGTCCATGTCACCTGGCGACCACTGTCGATGGCGGACTTGCACGGCGAGGCCGCGAGCCCCATCGGCGAGCCCATCGTCGACCTGTCCTGGTATCTGCTCGATGCGCACCTGAACCCGGTGCCCAAGGGGTGCAGCGGTGAGCTGTATATTGGTCGCGCCGGCCTGGCCCGTGGTTATCACCAGCGTGCCGACCTCACCGCCAGCCGTTTCATTCCCGACCCGTTCGACCCATCGCCAGGTGGACGCCTGTACCGCACCGGGGACCTGGCCCGCTACCTCAGCGACGGCAGCATTGAATACATCGGGCGCCTGGATCACCAGGTCAAGATCCGCGGCTTCCGCATTGAACTGGGCGAGATCCAGGCGCGCCTGCAAGTATTGCCGGGCGTGCGCGAGGGCGTGGTGCTGACCCACGACGGCCCGGGCGGCCTGCAACTGGTCGCCTACGTCATCCCGACACAACCGGCCACGGCCGAACTGCGGGATAACCTGCTGATCGCGCTCAAGGCGCATCTGCCGGATTACATGGTGCCAAGCCATCTGTTGTTCATCGATCACCTGCCGCTCAACGCCAACGGCAAGCTCGACCGCAAGGCCTTGCCCGACCCCGAGGCCACGCTTCGGCATTCGAACCACGTCGCGCCCCGCACGCAGTTGGAGCAGGCGTTGGCGCAACTCTGGCAGCAGTCCCTCAAAGCCGAGCGCGTGGGTATCAGCGACAGTTTCTTTGAACTGGGCGGGCATTCGATCCTGGCGATCGAGCTGATCGCCAAGCTCAAGGCGAACCTGAACATCACCGTGCGTCTGCAAGAGTTGCTGGCCAACCCGACCATCGCCGAGTTGGCACTGTTCATTTCACAGAAACACCGTGAACAGACGCAATGCCTCGTTGCCCTGAATAACGCGCCCGCCAGCGCACCGCAGCTGTTTTGCCTGCACCCCAGCGGCGGCATCGTGTTCTGCTACCAACCGCTGGCACGCAAGCTGCAAAACCGGGCGCGCACTGTCGGCATCATGCACCGCGGCTTCAGCGAACCCCATGCGGGCCCCGAGGCCTGGCAGGAGATGATTGTCGACTACGGCAAGGAAATCGTCAGGGCCCAACCTGAAGGTCCGTATTACTTGATGGGCTGGTCCCTCGGCGGGGCGATCGCGTTCGACATCGCGGCGATGCTGGAAAGCCAGGGGCACACGGTTGATTTCCTCGGGTTGGTGGACAGCACGATTCCAGAACACCTGTATCCCTCAGGGCTGCCGCACCATCGGCATCTGGCGGGTAACGAAAAAGACGATGCGGCCTCCCAGGATCTACTTGAAGCAATTGAATACTTCGACTTGCTGTTTCCTTCGCTGACGGAGCGCACGGCGGCTTATCGACGGGAGCGACCGGACAGTTCGGTCAAGGCGTTCCATGAGTGGGCAGCCGGACAGATCGAGCCTGAGCGAGGCGACCTGTTGTCGATCGTGCAGAGCGTCAAGGAAGAGGTCATGAATGCCCAGGCGTTCTCGGTGCATGATCGGTTGCTGGAGGCATTTGCGGGATTCACTTTCAAGCCTGTGAGGGTTCGACCGAGCTGCTGGTGGACACAGGCGGAGAAAACCCCGCAAGAGCTGGCTTTTTGCGAGGCACTGGTTCGAGAGCATAGCTTGACGGGGGCGTTGCGGTGTTCGGTGCATTCTCCGCTGGGTCATCGCAGCATGATTTTTGATGAGGGGTTGCTTGGGGAGCTGGTCGAGGTTTTTCTGGCCAGTACGGTAGAGAAGCTTTCTTGAGCAAAAAATGACCCTGTGGCGAGGGAGCTTGCTCCCGCTCGGCTGCGCAGCAGACGCCGCTTTTCAGTTCAGGAACTCTGGGGTCGCTTCGCGGCCCAGCGGGAGCAAGCTCCCTCGCCACGGGGGGCTGCGGTGCTGCGGCTAGCGTGGAGGCTGGGGCAGCTCGATGTCATCCAGTGCCCGATTGGCCAGTAGCGTTCCTAGCTCGATCAATTGCTGGAGCCCCAACGCTACATGCCGCCGCGAGCCTTCCAGGTCGAAGGCCAGGTCGTTGGCCATGGCATTAGCGCAAGCCAGGGTCTCGCTGAGGGTGGTCAGTATGGATTCGGTGTTGAGCCCCTTGACCACGGTAAAGATCTGGCCGTCCTGGGTGTCGGGCTTGACGGCGGCATCTGGAGACAAATGCATATCCAATGCCCGGTCGGCTGCCTCCCGTTGCTCTGCTGAGTCAAAGCAGGTGTATGCGGATAGGTTTTCAGCTTTCTTGGGGGGATTGGGGGTGATTTTGACCATGACGTGCAACTCCATTCAGAAGTGGAGTTCACCATTTCTGCGACCAAGCAGAGGGTGGCGAACTGTACGCAGGTTGGTCGACCAGGGAATGGAACCCGGCAGGGCCGAAGCCCTCCCACGCACAGTCAGCCATAAGGCAGACAGCCGCTCGCGCGGCTGAAAGTGCGCCATTCTAACCCCGGGCGACCAAACCCGGTCGCTGATTTTGCAGCGACGGACAAAGCCTATCCCCATCGCTTCCGAACCACCAACCGACACGACTCGTCAGAAATGTCCGGCTCGCCACATTTTTTGTAGGACACAGGTTCCTGTGGCGAGGGAGCTTGCTCCCGCTCGGCTGCGCAGCAGACGCCGTTTTTCAGTTCAGGAACTCTGGGATCGCTTCGCGGCCCAGCGGGAGCAAGCTCCCTTGCCACGGGGTTTGCGTTTTCAGCGAAATTAATCCCATAAAAAAACCGACCCGCGTAAGTGGGTCGGTTTTTTTTCTTTGCAGGCAATCAGAACTGCGGCGTGTACTTCACTGTGAACATCAGATTACGCGGATCGCCAAAGTTGTTGTTGCCATTGAGTTGGTTGTAAGCCGGCGTTATGTAGGTCTTGTCGAACAGGTTGTTGGCATTGACCGCCAGATCGATCTCAGACGTCAACTTGTAGCCGACACGGGCGTTCCATACGGTATAACCCGGTACGTCATGGTTCAGATCGTAGACCTGCGTATGGCTTTGGGTGGTGAAGCCCAGGCCGGCGCTCGCACGGTTCCAGTCGCCGGTGAACTGGTAGTTGCCCCACACGCGCAGCATGTGTTTCGGCGTCCAGGTACTGAAGATACTGCCTTCGTTGATCGGATCTTCCAGGTACTTCGTCGTGTTATAGGTGTAGCCCGCGAACAACTGCAAGTTGTCTACCACTTCACCGCTGATTTCTGCCTCGATGCCTTGGCTGCGCACTTTCCCGGAGGCAGAAGAGCAGTTCACCCCAGTGCAGCTAGGGATGTTGACGGCGCGGTTTTCGTGGTCGTAGCGGAACACAGCCAAGGAGGTATTGACCCGTCCATCCATCAACTCGCCTTTGAGGCCGACTTCGTAGTTTTTGCCAACAATGGGCTTGAGTACCGAACCACTGGGATCGACGTTGGTCTGCGGTTGGAACACGTCGGTATAGCTGGCGTAAACCGCCCACTCACGGCTCAGGTCATAGACGACACCGGCATAGGGCGTGACCACGCCGGTTTCGGTTGAGTAGCTTGGCGTGTTGCGTGTAATTCCGGCTGCGAGTTCATTTTTCGACTTGTAGCTGAAGTCGTACCAGCTGACCCGGGAACCCAGGATCAGTGTCAGGTCATCCACCGGCTTGACGCGCCAGGTGCCGTATATGCCTTTCTGGCGCACGTCGTACTTGCTGAGGACGCCCATGCCACCCGCAGCGATCAAACTGTCGTAGCTGATGTCCGGGCGGTCATTGTCAAGGTCGAAGATCGAGTCGCTGGTGCTGTTGAAGGTACGGGCATATTTATCATCCGTCTCCAATTGCGAGAAGTTGCCACCCAGCATGACCTCCTGTTCCATCGACAAGGCTTCGAACTTGCCGGTCAGGTTCATGTCGAGACCGGCCTTGGTAGACTGGAAGTCGGTCAGGAAGTCGGCATATTGCACGCCACTGCCATCGGGCAAGAGACCACCGCCTCTTTGGACGCGCTGGTTCTTCGCCTGGTTGTCCTCAGTCATGTACACGCCCCCCACCTTGAACGCCCAATCCTCATTGAAGCGATGCTCCAGATCGGCATAGTAGGTGGTGACATCGATTTCCGACCGGTTCCAGCGCGCGCCGGTGTAGGTGGAGCGCGACACGTCCGGCATCGAGCCATCGGCGTAGCGCGGCAAACCACGGATGTTGCCGCGCGATTCGCCATTGGATTGGCTGACCGCCAAGCCCAGGGTGGTGTCTTCGCTCAAGTCGATGTCCAACGAGCCGTACAGCGAGTGGGTTTTGGTCCACGCGTGGTCGATGAATGAGTTGCTCTGGTCTTCGTCGGCAACTATACGGCCGCGGATGTTGCCAGCGTCGTTCAGCGGACCGCCAGCGTCCAGCTGCAAGCCGTAGTGGTCCCAGGAACCGGCCTTGCCCCTCAGGGTCACGGTCGGTGTGCTCTGGCCACGCTTGCGCACCAGGTTGACAGCGCCGCCGGGGCTGCCGGTGCCTTGCAGCAAGCCGGACGCGCCACGAAGGATCTCCAGGCGGTCGTAGAAAATCAGGTCCTGGGTCGCCCAGTTGCCCAGCGAGTAGGTATTACGCGGGATCGGCACACCGTCGTACTGCCAATCGTCGATCTGGAAACCGCGCGACGACAGGATCATCCCCTGCCCCACGCCCTGCAGGCCAACGATGCCGGTGGTCTGGTTGACAGCGTCCTTGAGGTTGACCAGGTTCTGGTCATCCATCTGCTTGCGCGTCATCACGGTGACCGACTGGGGAATTTCCTTGAGGGTGTGGGTGCCCTTGCCGATCGTCACGGCGTTGCTGGTGTACGAGTTGCTGCCTTCGGTCGTTGCAGCCAACTGTTCGGCGTTGATGGTCGTTGCGCCCAGTTCCAGGCCCGCGGGGGAGCCCTTCACCAATATCAGGGTGTTGCCCTCGAGGCTGTAGCGCACGCCGGTGCCCTTGAGCAATTCGGTGATGGCCGCCTGCGGACTCATCTTGCCGCTGACGCGGTTGCTTTTCAGGCCGGCCAACTCGTCGACGTTGTAGATCATTTGTTGGTTGGTTTGCTGGCCGAACGCTTGCAGCGCCTGCGGCAGCGGTTGCGCTGGGATGTTGACACTGACGTCTTCGGCCATCACCTGGGTGCTCAACGGCAACACACAGACCAGACCCAAGCCCGTCAACACCCGCCGCGAACGCAGGCCGCGGGACATGACAAGTGCCTTGAACAGCGGTTTCAACTCATGAATTGCCGACATCTTGCTCTCTTATTGATAGAAGTGAAAAGTCCATGGGGCCGAAGGGCCTGCCGTTCGCCAGCGCGGATTACCTGCTGACCGACCCCTCCCCGGGCACGGTCATCCGGCTGAACGACAGCGACATGTTTTCTGGACACAACCGGCGCCTGGGCTGCCTTGCCCGAGCCGATTCGCCCGCATTCCTTAGTAAGACGAAGCACCTGGGAAAAACCGGAATGAGTTTATTTATCATTTGCACGAAAGTTACAAAAAAGGCCGACGCGTGCTGGCGTCGGCCTCTTGTTGGTTGAGCATCGTTCCCAGGCTTTCGCGTGGGAACGCCGCCAGGGACCCTCTGCACTGCGTTTCTCTCAGATCAACGACCCTGCGCCGCTTTGGCCGCCTGCTGTTGCCGAGCCTGTTCGGTCAGTCGAGCCTTTTCTTCGGGACTCATCGCCTCCAAGCGCAGGCGGGCCTGGGCGATTTTCTCCAGTTGTCCCGGGCTGTTCTCCTCCGCCCGCAAGGCCGTCGCCAGCGACGCCACGGTCGGATGATCGAAGACCAGTCCCGGATGGATGTCGCACTGCAACAGCTTGCGAATGCCGGCCACCAACTTGATCACCAGCAGCGAGTGACCGCCGGCCGCGAAGAAGTCGCGATCGATGCCCAACCGTTCGAGCCCAAGCAATTGGGCCATGCGCGCAGCGAGCAATTGTTCGAGTCCATCACGGGGTGCGACGCCCTCTTCATCGCTCGTCGCGACGGCCAAGTGCTGCAACGCCTGACGATCGATCTTACCGTTGGCCAGCCGTGGAAAGCGTTCGATCAGGTGCCAATGCTGCGGCACCATCACGCCGGGCAAGCGTGCGCTCAGCTCGGCGCGCACGGTGTCCAGCACGTCCGTAGGCAAGCCTTGCGCTGCCACGATAAATGCCAGCAAACCTTGCTCGGCCGAGGTGGCTGGCACCACCAGCGCCTCGGTTACTTGTGGCAGGCGCAGCAGCTGGGCTTCGATTTCCGCCAGTTCGATACGGAAGCCCCGCACCTTGACCTGCTGATCGCGCCGCCCCTGCAGTTGAATGCCGCCGTCCGGGCGATAACGCGCCAGGTCACCCGTGCGGTAGAGGCGCTGCGCCGGATCGAACGGGCTCTGGATGAACGTCTGTCCATCGGCCCCGGCGTTCAAATAACCCCGGCACAGTTGCGCCCCGCCCAAGTACAACTCACCCGGCACGCCCACCGGTGCCAGGCGTAAATCAGCATCCAGGATATAAACCTGATTGTTGCCCAGCACCTGGGTCAGCGCCGAACAATCCTCAGCGGCACCCTCCAGCGACACCGGATGGATCATCACCCCGACCGTGGCTTCCGTCGGCCCGTAGTGGTTGAACACCCGGCAATCGCTACGCAACCGAGCGATGCGCTCGATCAATGTCGGCGCAATCGGCTCACCGCCGAGCACCAGGGTACGCGGCAATGTCGCCTGCTCGCTGTCGAGCAATGCCGCGAGGTGCGATGGCACGATTTTCAGGCAATCGATCTGTTGCCGCCGCATGAACGTGGCAAACAACGCGCCGTCCTGCATCTGCTCGTCACTGGCAACGTGCAGCGTCGCGCCATTGAACAGCGCGCCAAACAGCGCCGTGTTGCCCAGGTCCGCCGCCACGGTGGAGCTGAAGGCGACATGTGTGCACTGATCCAGCGCCAACGCCTGGCTGGCCTGGGCGGTGTAGTTGAGCAATTGCCGATGCTCGATCACCACGCCTTTGGGCACACCGGTGGAGCCGGACGTAAACAACACATAGGCGGTGTCGTGGCCCTTGGTCGCCAGCGCCGGCAAGGGCTCGCTCGACGGACTCAGCCCGGCCAACGTCAGCACGTTACATGGCGGGTCCTGCCACGCCGGCAGGTGCGCCGCATCGGTGACCACCACTGCGGCGCCCGCCTGCTCCAACATCAACGCCTGACGGGCCTGGGGCCATTGGATATCCAGCGGCAGATAGGCCGCACCGATGCGCCATGCCGCCAGCATCGCGATCACCAGATCCGCCGAGCGCGGCAAGGCCAGGGCGACGATCGAGCCCTTACTCAGGCCTTGCTCTTGGAGGCCGAGGGCCACGCGTTCGACCTGCTCATTCAACTGGCCGTAGCTCAAGGACTGATGGGCGTCGGTCAGCGCGATGGCGTCCGGCGTCCGTAGCGCCAGGTCCGCGATGCGTTGCGGCAGATAGCGGTTGTCGCCCAATACTTGCATCGGCGGGTTGATCGCGCGCAAGCGCTGCTCCTCGTTGTGGCCCAGCAGGTTGAGCTGCGCCAGCGGCGTTTGCGCATCCGCCAGGATAGAGGCCAGCAGCACGTCGTATTGTTCCAACACGGTGCTGGCGGTGGCTTTCGAATAACGAGCGTCGGCGTATTGCAGGTCGATCGCGGCAAGCTGCTGGGCATCCTCCAATCGAACCTGCAGCAGTAGCTCAAGCGGATCGGTCCGGACAGGCAAAGACTCCTTCCACTTCAAACCGGCGTCGCTGTGGACGAAACTTGCTCGACCGATCGCGAAACCATAGGCCGGATACGCCGCGTAAGGTGCCAGTTCCGGCACCCAATATTCCTGCCAGGTGCGATGCGCCTCAAGGCCCGCCGCCAACTGCATCAGCCACTCACTGAACGGCGCGTTGGGGGGCAACGGCACGCAAAGCGGCAGGGTCTTCTCGAACACGCCAATGGCGCTGGCGAAGTAGTCATAATCGCTGCGGCTGTCGTGACGCACGCCCACCAGTGCCTGATCGGAACCGCTCAGGCGTCCCAGCAGCACCCACCATGCGCCCTGTAATAACGTCTCCAATGGTTGCCCGAGCTCATCGGCCAAGCGCTGCAAAGCATCGCGCCGGACCGGTTCCAGCTCCAATGAAACACGGGCATCGGCGGTCCCGCTGCCGGCGCGGCGTGCCGCCAGCCATGGCGTGTCGATCTGCGCCTGCAAACCTTGCAGATGTTGCTGCCAATAGGTTCGCGCGGTGGCGGCATCTTCATCCAGGACCACTTCGCTGCGCCATTCCAGGTACTGGGCGAACTCTCCCGGCGCTTCGTCTTCCGAGCACTGGCCCGCATACGCTTGCCCTACCTGTCCAAGCAGCAAATTCATCGATGGCGCATCGGCACTGTAGCGGGCGATGCCCAGCAGCAGTTGCCATTGCCGTGGCGCCAAACGATAAAGCACCGCCTGGACGCCAGCCGATTCGCCGACCACGAACGCCCGGCCGAGGGTTTCGTCGACCTGTGCCTGGACCTCTGCAACGGGCTGTTCGCTTGCGTTTATCGTCAGCGGGAAGCGCCCGGCCTGGGCAACCTGACGCAAGCCGTGGAAACCTGCGACCTTGACCAACCGCGCCAGCAGCATCGGCTGCTGCGTCGCCAGCCTGTCGAAAGCGCCCTGCAATCGCTGCGGGTCAAGGTCGCCGTCGATAGCCACGCTTACCCAACGCAAGGCCTCGCCAGTGGTCACCGTGCCCGACAATTGCTCAAGGACCCGTTGCTGCTCGGGCGCCAGGGCGAAACCCGCGTCCTGCGCGTCCATCATCACCTCGTTCATGCTCCGGTTTCCTCGGTACTGAATACGCCCCGGGCGGATTGCCCGACGGTCGCGGGCCGTTGCAGGCTGGCGTGGTCGTACATATCACCCATGGCGACCACGATCTTGCGTGGCCCTTCGAACGGGTCGCGGGCATGGGCCACCAGCATGTTGTCCAGCAGGATCACATCGCCGTTGCGCCAGTCGAAACGCACCGCGCAGGCTTCGTACAACTCACCGATACGCGCCATCACCTCGTCTTCGATCGGTGTGCCGTCGCCGTAGTAGACATGCCGGGGCATGCGGTCCAGGCCGTACATCGACAACAGGTCCTGGCGCACGTCCGGCTCCAGCCAATGGATGTGATGCAACTGCACTTGGTTGAAGAAAGATTTTTCCCTGGTGATCGGGTGCGTGATGATTGCCGGCCCTGGCGTACGGGTTTGCAATTCATCGTTATCGAGCCAACGCCACTGGATGCCGCCGGCCCGGCAACGGGCCTCCACTTCGCGGCGATCCTCGGTCTTGAAGAAGTGCTGCCACGACACGTCGAGTTTGTCGGTGAAGGTGCGTACGTAGAGCAGCCCCTTGTCCTCGAATTTTTCGCGAAGGTCCGCTGGCAGTTTTTCGTACATCAGGCGGCAGTCCACCACCGGGGTCGCGCCGCCCACGGGCGCCGCTTGCTCGCAATAGAACATCTGCTTGCGCGGCCAGCGATCCTGGTGGGAGCTCTCGTTGTGGAACAGGATCATCTTGCGTTCCGGGTATGGCGTGGAACGATAGGTGTTCTTGCCGCCTTCCTTTTTCGGCAAATCGCCGTACTGGCCGTACAACCCCGGTTGAATCGCTTCGGCGAACGCTTCGAAACCCTGGATGCCGTCCAGCTCGAAACCACGGAAGAGGATGCCAGCGTGTTCGGCCAGCTTCTGCTCGATCAATGGCCGGTTTTGCCAGATCCACTCGATAACGTCGAGGTGCGGGTCGCCGGGCTCCAGCATCAATGGGAACCGCTGTGGCGCCGCCACCAGGGATTCACGCACCAGCGCCGGACGCGGCCGCGCGGCCGGCGTCGCCGATCGCTTGAGGAACTTGCCCAGTTTGTCGGCCTTGGGCCCCGGGACGTTGGCAGGCGTGGCGGCTGTCGCCACGTTGTCGACTGGCATGCTGATAGCTCCCAATTGAATATCCTGATCAGCGACGATCTGTTCCAACAGGGTCGTCCAGGCCCCGATCAGGTACTGGACGCGCCCATGTCCGAACAAGCGTGTGGCGAACTGCCAATTACCGCGCAATTGCCCTTCTTCTTCGTCAACGAACAATGCCATGTCGAATTTAGAATGGTTCTGCAGCGCTGGCAGGAACTCCACACTCAAGCCCGCCATGGAGCGCGTGCGCACCGGCACGTTGTTCATCACGAACAGCACCTGGAGCAACGGGTTCATGCCTTTGTGACGAGGCACGCCCGAAGCATCGACGATCTGGTCGAACGGCAAGTCCTGATGCTCCAGCGCGCCGAGCAAGTCGTCCTGGGTCTGGGCCAGGAACCGCGTGAACGTCATGCCCGCATCGAAGCGCGAGCGCAGCGGCAATACGTTGACGAAGAAGCCGATCAAGCGCTCCAGCTCCGGTTGCTCGCGCCCCGCCACGTCAGCGCCCACCACCAGATCCTGCGCGGCGCAGAGGCGATGCAACAACACTTGGAACGAGGCCAGCAGCGTGCTGTACAGCGTGACGCCGGCTTCGCTCGATAACCGCCGCAATGCCGCGCTGAGTCCGGCAGACAGTTCGAACTGCAACGCATCGCCCTCATACGACGAGGTCTGCCCACGAGGGTTGTCCAGCGGCAGGTCGAGACGCCCGTTGTAGCCATCGAGCCGTTGCTTCCAATAGTCGGCCTGGCGCGCCAGAACGCCTTGCTCTTCCAACGCCTGTTGCCAGAGGGCGAAGTCATGGTATTGGACCTCCAGCGGCGCCAGCGGCATCGGTTCATGGCGCGAAGCGGCTTCGTAGATCTGCACCACTTCGTTGATCAACAGCCCCATCGACCAGCCATCGGAAATGATGTGGTGCATGGCGTACAACAACACGTGTTCGGTGGGGTTCAGGCGCAGGATTCGCCCACGCAGCAGCGGCGCCTGCTCCAAGTCGATCGGCGTGCGAGCATTGTCCAGCGTCGCCTGGGCCACCTGTTCCAGCTGGGCACCGGGCGATAGATCGCAGAGATCGACCAGCGGGAAATCCAACCGGACTTCGTCGGCAATCAGCGCCAGCGGATCGCCTTCGTCGTCCTGGACGTACGCGGTGCGCAGTACGGCGTGACGGCGCGTCACTTCGGCAAAACTGCTCATCAGGCGTTCGACCGATAATTCGCCGCACAAGCGCAGGGCCATGGGCATGCCATACGCCGAAGTGCCACCGGACAGCTGCTCGGCGATCCACAACCGCCGTTGCACCAGCGACAGCGGAGCCGATTGCCTTGGCCCGTGGGCCTTGAGCCGGACCTTGCTGGAGTCGCCGGCGCGCACGCTTGCATCGCCGGTCCCGCTCATCAGCGCCGCCAATGCGCTGAGGCGTGGATGATCGAACAGATCACGCAAGCTCAGCGGATAGGCCGTGAGTTTGCGCAGCCGAGAGATGGCCTGGGTCGCCAGCAATGAGTGACCGCCGCGCTCGAAGAAATGATCGTTGCGACCGACTTGGTCCACCTCCAGGACTTCGCGCCAGACGTCGGCGATCTGTTGCTCCAGTTCGCTTGCGGGTGGCGCGTAACCGTTTTGCGTCGCCCCGGTTTCCACACCCGGCAACGCCTTGCGGTCAAGCTTGCCGTTGGGGGTCAGCGGCAGGTGATCGAGGAACAGCCAGTGCGCCGGGATCATGTAGTCGGGCAGATGCTCCTTGAGGCGGGCTTTGAGTGGATCGCGCAGGGTGTCGGCATCCGCCGAAGCCACCACATAGGCCACCAACTGCTGCCCGCCCGGCCCTTCCTGGGCCAGCACCGCCACCTCCTTGACCTCGGGCTGTTGCAGCAGTCGCGCCTCGATTTCCCCCAGCTCGATACGGAAGCCGCGGATCTTCACCTGATGGTCGATGCGGCCCTGGTATTCGAGCGCGCCGTCGTCGCGATAACGGCACAGGTCGCCGGTGCGGTACAGGCGTTCGCCGGTGGTGGAGAACGGGTTGGGCACGTATTTTTCGGCGGTCATCGCCGCGCGGCCAAGGTAACCCCGGGTGATGCCCGCGCCGCTCAGGTACAGCTCAGCCGACACGCCCTGGGGGACCGGTTGCAG
>NZ_JBKKRK010000027.1:0-26375 GCF_048847255.1 Pseudomonas algeriensis
CACCAGGCTCTGCTTCAGCGGCTCACCGGCCAGGTTGATGATGCGCACGCTCTTAGGAATTTCCCCACTGCGCTGCAACGCGGCGATGGCCGAGGGCACGGTGTTGATCAGGCGCACCTGGTCGCGGGCCGGCAGGTGCGGCAGTTCCAGGGCATTGCGGGCGATGATCAGCGAACCGCCGTTGGCCAGGGTCACGAACAGCTCCCACACCGACAGGTCGAAACACACCGAGGTCGAGGCCAGCACGCCTTGGATGTCGTCGCGGCTGTAGACGGTTTTCGACCAGTCGATCAGCGCCAGAACGTTGCGGTGGGCGATGGCCACGCCTTTAGGTTTGCCGGTGGAGCCGGAGGTGTAGATGACGTAGGCGAGGTTGTCCGCTGAAACGTGAGTAACCGGTGCGCTCAATGGATAACGTGAAAGGTCGAGTTGATCGAGGATCAATACTCGGGTTCCGGCCGGCGCCGTCAAAGCCACAGCCTGCTCGGTCAACAGCACCTTCGCCCGACTGTCGTCGAGCATGTAGGCCACGCGTTCGGCCGGGTAATCCGGGTCAAGCGGCACATACGCGCCGCCAGCCTTGAGCACCGCCAGCAAGGCGATCAGCAGTTGCTCGCAGCGCGGCATCGCCACACCCACGCGCACTTCCGGGCCGACGCCCAGCTCGATCAGTTTATGGGCCAGACGATTGGCGCGGCCGTCGAGTTCGCTGTAGCTCAGGCGAATATCATTGAACGTCACCGCCAAGGCGTCCGGGGTGTTATCCGCTTGGCGGGCAATCAATTGATGGATGCATAGGTCTTGCTCGAACGGCGCATCCACCGGATTCCAGTCATGGGTCAGGCGCTGGTGTTCATCGAATTCCAGCATCGACAGTTCACCCAAGCACAGCTTGCCATTAGCCGTCATCTGTCCGAGCAACTGAGCCAGATGCGCCGCCAATCGCTCCACGGTAGCCGCCGAGAAACTCGCCCGCTGATAACTCATATGCACCGACAACTGCCGCTCCAGCCCCACCAACAGCGTCAACGGATAGTTGGTCTGCTCCTGAGTGGTCGGCGAACCAAAACGCAAACCGTCCGGTGCGCCCTGCTCCAGGGCCTCGGCGATCGGGTAGTTCTCGAACACCAACAAACTGTCGAACAACGCGTCGCCGCCCTGCCCGGCCCAGCGTTGGATGTCCAGCAACGCGGTGTGCTCGAACTCGCGCAAGGCGAGGTTCTGCGCTTGCACCGCTTGCAGCCAGCTGTCCAAGGACTGCTCGGCCCGAGGGCTGGCGATCACCGGCAAGGTGTTGATGAACAAACCGATCTGCTGCTCGATGCCAGGCAGGTCCGCTGGGCGACCGGCCACCGTCGCACCGAAGACAACCGTTTCTCGACCGGTGTAGCGCTGCAACAGCAGCAACCAGGCGGCCTGCACCAGCGTGTTGACCGTGACCTTCGAAGATCTGGCAAAGGCTTCCAGGCGACGGGTCAGGGCTTCGTCCAGCACCTGCACATGATCGCCATAACCAACACCAGCGTCCGTCGGTTTGGCCACCGCGTCGGCCAGCCGCGTCGGCGCCTCCAGGCGTTGCAGCAAAGGTTTCCAGAACGCTTCGCTGACCGCCGCGTCCTGGCGTTGCAGCCAGGCGATGTAGTCCCGATAACGACCGCCCGATACGGCAACGGATTGCCCGCTGTAGCGTTGCAGCACTTCGCCAAGCAGTTGCGAATTGCTCCAGCCGTCCATGAGGATGTGATGGTGGCTGTAGATCAGGTGATAACGCTGCTCGTCGAGACGCACGATCATCAGCCGCATCAGGGCCGGCGCACTCAAGTGAAGTTGCTGGCGTTCGGCATCGGCCAGGGCCCGCAGGGTCTGGTCAGGCGATAACTCACCGCGCAGATCCTGCACGCTGTAAGGCAGTTGCAGGTACTTGCTGACCACTTGCACCGGCGCCGGCAAATCACCCTGCCAGACAAACCGCGTGCGCAGGATGTCATGGGCATCCACCGCCGCTTGCCAGGCCTGGCGGAAGCGTTCCGGGTCCAGCCCTTCGACGTCCAGGCGCAGTTGGTTGATGTAGTCGCCGCTCGCGTCGCCATACACACCATGGAACAGCATGCCTTGTTGCATCGGTGACAACGGATACAGGTCGACGATCTGCGCTGGAGGCAGCGCCAGTCCGTCCAGTTGTTGCTGGTTCAGGCTCGCCAGCGGGAAGTCCGACGGCGTCACGCCGCTGTGCTCGCCCCGGCAGCAATGCTCGATCAGCCGCTGCAACTCCACCCCATAATCGTCGGCCAGCGCCTGGATGGTGGACTCGTTGAACTGCTCGCGGCTGAAGGTCCAGCCCAGGTCCAGTTCACCGCCGAACACCTGGCCGTTCAAGGCCAGCGCATTGGACAGCGGTGCTTCGGCGTCCAGCTCATCGCCGGCGGCTTCGTGGGCCGGCACGAACAAAGCGCCGTCGGCTTCGTTGAAGCTGGCGTCGAACTGGCCCAGGTAGTTGAAGGTCAGGCTGGGCGTCGGCAGCCCGGCCAGGATCGCCCGCGTCGCGTCATCCGCCAGATGGGCCAGGGCGCCGAAACCGAGGCCCTTGTCGGGCATCGCCCGCAGTTGCTCCTTGATCTGCTTGAGGCAATCGCCCAAGTCCGCCCGAGGCGTGAGCCGCGCCGGGTACAGGCTGGTGAACCAGCCGACGGTGCGAGTCAGATCGACGTCGTCGAACAAGGCTTCGCGCCCATGGCCTTCAAGCTGGATCAGCGCACTGTCGCTGCCGGTCCAGCGCACCATCACCCGCGCCAGCGCGGTGAGCAGCAGGTCGTTGACCTGGGTGCGATAAGCCTTGGGCGCGTCTTGCAGCAGTTGCCGGGTCAGCGTGGCATCGAGTCGTGTGCGCACCGTCACGGCCAGGCGGTTCTGCTGGCCGCCTGCCGGGTTATCCATCGGCAACGAGGCATCGACATTTTCGAGCTGGGCCTGCCAGAACGCCAATTCCTGCACCAGCCGGTTGCTGCGGGCATGTTCTTGCAGGCGCTCGGCCCAGGCCTGTGCGGAGGTGGTTTTCAGCGGCAATTGCAGCACCGCACCGCTGGACAACTGGCGATAGGCGCTTTGCAGATCCTCGAACAGGATTCGCCACGACACGCCGTCAATCACCAAGTGGTGCACCGCCAGCAACAACCGCTGGGTACCATCGCCCAGCGTCGCCAGGACTGCCCGTAGCAACGGCCCATCTTGCAGGTCCAGGCTGCGTTGGGCCTCATTGGCGATGCCTTGCAAGGCCTGCGCATCAGGTGCGTCCACAGTCCAGAGCAGGTCTTGGCATTGAATGTCGGCGAGACGGTAAACCGCCCTCCAGCCTTCGGCCTGCTCGGTGAAGCTCAAGCGCAGGCCATCATGATGCTCCAACAACGCATTCAAAGCCTGGTTCAAAACCGATGCATCCAGACGTTCGGTCGCCTTGAGCATCACCGCCTGGTTCCAGTGATGACGCTGCGGTATCGCCTGTTCGAAGAACACCCGCTGCACCGGCAACAGCGCCAGTTCACCGGTCACCGGACCCTGATCGATGACTTGGGCGGCTTCACCCTGGCGAACCACGGTGGCGAGTGTTTCCAGGGTCTGGTGCTGGAACAGGTCCTTGGGTGTGAAGTGCATACCGGCCTGGCGGGCGCGGCTGACCAACTGGATCGAGACGATGGAATCGCCGCCCAGTTCGAAGAAATTATCCCGCAGGCCCACGCGTTCAAGCTTGAGCACGTCCCGCCAGATCGCCGCCAGTTGCTGTTCCAGCGCAGTGCGCGGTGCCAGGTAGGCGTGTTGCGATTGGCTGGCGTCGGGCTTGGGCAGGTTCTTGCGGTCGAGCTTGCCGTTGGGGGTCAGCGGCAGGCATTCGAGCAGCAGCAGATAGGCCGGAATCATGTGCGCCGGCAACGTCGCCTTGAGCTGCTCACGCAAGTGCTCGGCGAAGTCTTCACGGGCAGGTTCTGCCGCCACCACATAGGCGACCAGACGCTTGCCGCTGCCGGCGGTGCCTTCCTGGGCCACGACCACCGCTTCGCGCACGCCATCGAGGGCTTGCAGACTGGCTTCGATTTCACCGAGTTCGATGCGGAAACCACGGATCTTCACTTGGTTGTCGATGCGGTCCAGGTAATCGAAAGTGCCGTCGGCGCGCTGGCGCACCAGGTCTCCGGTGCGATACAGCAAGCCGCCGGCGCTGAACGGGTCGGCGACAAAACGCTCGGCGGTCAGCCCCGGTCGGTTCAGGTAACCTCGAGCCAATCCCGTGCCGCCCAGATACAGCTCACCGGCCATGCCTTGGGGCAACAGGTTAAGGTCGGCATCGAGCACGTAGGCACTGCGGTCGCCGATGCGGCTGCCGATGGGCGCGTAGGCAGCGCCACAACACGCCTCGCGACCGGCCTTCCAGATCAGCGGCGTGACCACCGTTTCGGTCGGACCGTAACCGTTGATGATGTACTCAGGACGCAAGGCGCGCTTGACCCGCTCGAAACTGGCGTTGGGCACCGCGTCGCCGCCGAAGCAATAGATGCGCACCTTCGGCGGGTTGCCTTCACGCTCGGCGTGCTCGGCCAGTTGTTGCAGGTACACCGGCGGGAACGCCACCACCGTCACACCGTGCTCGTGCATGGCGTTGTAGGTTTGCTCCGGGGTCCACAGGCTGTCGTCGCGAATCAGCAGCGACGCACCGTGGGTCAGGCTGGTGAGCCAGCGCTCGTGGGCACCGTCGAACGCGAACGACATGAAATGGAATTCGCAATCGCTGTCGCGCATTTCATAACGCTCGCCAATGGCCTGGCAGTGCATCGCCAGCGGACCGTGGGCCACGCTGACACCCTTGGGGTTGCCAGTGGAACCGGAGGTGTAGATCACGTAGGCCAGGTTGTGCGGGTCGGGTTGGACGTTGGGCGCGCTGGTCGGCAGTTCGCGCAGATCGATACGGTCCAGTTCCAGCAACGGCAACGACTCATCCACGGGCAACTGGGCCGATACCGAGGAATCGCTGACCAGCAGCGCCAACCCGGCGTCCTTCATCAAATAAGCCAGGCGTTCGCGGGGATAGCTGACGTCCAACGGCACGTAGGCAGCGCCGGCCTTGAGCACCGCCAACAGCGTGACGATCACCTCTTCGCTGCGCGGCAGGGCCACGCCGACTCGGGTTTCCGGGCCGACGCCGCGGCTGATCAAGGTGTGGGCCAGTTGGTTCGCGCGCCGATCGATCTCGCCGTAGCTGACGTGTCGGTCGTTGAAAATCACCGCCGTGCGTTGCGGGCGCTCGGCGGCCAGCGCGGCGATGCGCTGGTGCACGGGGATGTTTACCGGGTACGGCTGCGGGTGGTTGTCGGCCCGTTGGCGCGCATGTTCGGCGCCGCTGGCCAGGGCGATTTCACCCAGATTGCGTCCGGCGTCCTGGCTGAATTGCTCAAGCAGATGCAGCAGATGAGTGCCGATGTGATCAATCATCTCGTCGGCGAACTGCCGACGCTCGTAACTGAAGTGCAGCGCCAATTGTTCGCCGAGGGTAACCGCCACGCTCAGGGCGTAATGCGTCTGCTCACGGTTGGCAACGTCGCCGAATGTGACATCGCTGGCAGCGCCTTGCTGCAAAGCCTGGGCAATCGGATAGTTTTCGAATACCAAGAGGTTGTCGAACAGCGCCTCGCCGCCCTGCCCGGCCCAACGCTGGATGTCCGCCAGCGGCGTGTGTTCGAACTCCCGCAGGCTCAGGTTCTGGTCCTGCACCGTTTGCAGCCACTGGCCGACCGTCTGGTCCGGACGCGGGCTGCCGATGACCGGCAAGGTGTTGATGAACAGGCCGACCTGTTGCTCGATACCCGGCAGATCCGCCGGGCGACCGGCAACCGTCGCGCCAAACGTCACGGTCGGGTGCCCGGTATAGCGTTGCAGCAACAGCAGCCAAGCCGCTTGCACCAGCGTGTTGAGGGTGATTTTCTGCTGGCGGGCAAACGACTCCAGTGCCTGGGTGCGCCGCATGTCGAGGGTCAGGAAATGATCGCCGTGACCGCTCTCGCCGCTGCCCGAGGCCGCGCGGGCGAGCCGGGTCGGCTCTTGCAACGGGGCCAGCTGTGCGCTCCAGAAATCCTGGCTGAGCTGGCCGTCCTGGCGTTGCAGCCAAGCGATGTAGTCGCGATAACGCCCAACAATGCTGGCCGGGGCGCGGCCGTTGTAGCGCTGCATCACCTCGCCGAGCAACTGCGAGTTGCTCCAGCCATCCATCAGGATGTGGTGATGGGTGTAGATCAAATGCCATTGCGCCGCTCCGGTCTGCACCAGCACCAGGCGCAACAGCGGCGCCTGGCTCAAGTCGAAACCTTGGGCACGCTCGGCCTCGGCCAACGCGGCGAGGGCGTGGGCCGGGTCGGCATGCTCGCGCCAGTCCAGTACCGTGAACGGCAACTGCACCTGCTTGTGAACGATCTGCAGCGGTTGCGGCCATTCACCTTCCCAGACGAAGCCGCTGCGCAAAATATCCTGCGCCGCGACAGTGGCCTGCCACGCCGCACGGAAGCGCTCGGCATCCAGGCCTTGCACGTCCACCCGCAATTGATTGACGTATTCGCCAGCCGCCTGCTCGTACAACGTGTGGAACAACAAGCCCTGCTGCATCGGCGACAGCGGATAGACATCATCCAACTGACCGGCCGCCACTGGCAGATGATCGAGTTGCGATTGGGTGATCCGCGCCAGCGGAAAGTCCGACGGCGTGGCTTGCGGTTCCGCCAGGTTGACGCAATGGTCGATCAGCGCCTTGAGCTCGGCAGCGTACTGATCGGCCAGTTGCTGCACGGTCGCGCTGTCGAACATGTCACGGCTGAAGCCCCAGCTCATCGCCAGTTCGCCGCCATGCACCTGCCCTTCCACCGTCAGCCAGTTGGCCAGCGGTGCCGTCGGGTCCTGGGCGACGCCACTGCCTTCGCCGGACGGCAGGAACAGCGCCGCCTCATCGAACTGGCGGTCGAACTGGCCGAGGTAATTGAAAGTGATGCGCGCAGGCGCCAGGTCCGTCCATTGGGCTTGCACCGACGGCGCTGCCAGATGACGCAGCACGCCGTAGCCCAGGCCCTTGTCCGGGACGCTGCGCAGTTGCTCCTTGATGGTCTTGATCGAGCCGCCGATGTCGTCGGTGGCGGTCAGCTTGACCGGGAACAGGCTGGTCAGCCAACCCACCGTGCGGGTCAGGTCGATGTCATCGAAAAGGTCTTCGCGGCCATGACCTTCGAGCTCGATCAATGTGCTTGGCTGCCCGCTCCAACGGCTGATGGTGCGAGTCAGCGCGGTGAGTAGCAGGTCGTTGACCTGGGTGCGATAGGCAGCGGGCGCCTGTTGCAGCAGTTGCCGGGTCAGTTCGGCCTCCAGGCGCCATTGGATTTTCTCGCCGTGGATGTTTTGCAAGCTGCCCTGCGGGCGTTCGCATGGCAGGTCCCACGCGGCCTCGTGCTGGTTTTTCCAATAGGCCGACTGGTCATCGAAGCGCGATGCTTCGGCCCTCAGACGCGCCGTCCAACTCTGGAAGGCGCTGGTCTTGGCCGGCAACGTAACGCCGCCACCCGCCGCCAGTTGCTCGTAGGCCTGCTGCAAATCTTCCAGCAGCACGCGCCATGACACGCCGTCCACCACCAAGTGATGGATGACCAGCGCCAGGCGCTGGCTGCCGTCGGCCAGGTTCACCAGCATGGCGCGCACCAGTGGCCCGTCTTGCAGGTCCAGGCTGCGCTGCGCCTCGTCGCACAGCGCATTCAGGTGCTCGATGGATCGGGCATCGCGTTGCCACAGGTCGGCGCTTTGCAAAAGCGCGGCATGGCTCTGCCGCCAACCGTCGGCGTCTTCGACGAAGCGCAGGCGCAAGGCGTCGTGGTGGTTGATGACGCAGGTCAGCGCCGCATCGAGCCATTGTGCATTCAGCGGTTCGCGTGGGGTCAGCAACAGTGATTGGTTCCAGTGTTCGCGGGCCTGCATCGCCTGGGCGAAAAATTGCTGCTGGATCGGCCCGAGCATGGCATCGCCAGTGACCGGACCTTGGTCCAGGGCGCTGTGGTTGTCGTGGCGGGCGACCAGCGCCAGGCTGCGCACGGTCTGGTACTGGAACAGGTCGCGGGGATGAATATGCACCCCTACCTGTCGTGCGCGGCTCACCACTTGGATGGAAATGATCGAATCGCCGCCCAGTTCGAAGAAGTTGTCTTCGAGACCGACGCGCTCAACGCCAAGCACGCTCTGCCAGATTTCAGCCAAGACGGTTTGCAGTGCATCTTGCGGGGCGATGAACGTTTGCCGGGGCGCGGCGTCGGGTTGTGGCAAGGCCTTGCGATCGAGCTTGCCGTTGGCGGTCACGGGCAGGCCGGCCAATGGCATCAGGTAGGTCGGCACCATGTATTCCGGCAGGCCGGCGAGCAGCCAGGCCTTGAGGTCCTGTTGCCACTGCTCGTGCGGGTCGCCGTTTTCCAGCACCAGGTAGCCCACCAGATGCTTGCCGTCCTGCACCAGTACCACGGCCTCGCGCACCAGTGGATGTTGCACGAGACGGGCTTCGATTTCCCCCAGTTCGATGCGCAGGCCGCGCAGCTTGACCTGATGATCGAGACGGCCAAGGTATTCGATCACACCGTCGGCGCGCTGGCGCACGCGGTCGCCGGTGCGGTACAGGCGCGCGCCGTCATGGAACGGGCACGGCACGAAACGCTCGGCGGTCAGCGTCGGACGCTGGTGATAACTGCGCGCCAGCCCCGCCCCGCCCAGGTACAACTCGCCCGCCACGCCCCCCGGAACCGGCGACAGATCGGCGTCGAGCACATGGGTACGCAGGTTGGCGATGGGCTGGCCGATCGGTACGCAATCGGCGCCCTCATCTACGCAAGTCCAATGGGTCACGTCGATGGCCGCTTCGGTCGGGCCGTACAGGTTGTAGAGCGCTGCGTCCGGTAGTTTGGCGAAGACCTGCTGCTGCGCATCCAGCGGCAAGGCTTCACCACTGCAGACGATACGCTTCAAGCTTTCGCAGGATTCCACGCCAGGTTCATGGATGAAGGCCTGCAGCATCGACGGCACGAAGTGCAGCGTGCTGATGCGATGACGGTTGATGCTATCGATCAGTTGCCGCGGATCACGATGGGCACCGGGCGCGGCAATCACCAAGCGTGCTCCGGTCATCAGCGGCCAGAAGAACTCCCACACCGACACGTCGAAACTGAACGGGGTTTTCTGCAACACCGCGTCGCTGCCATCCAGGCGATACGCCTGTTGCATCCAGCACAAGCGATTGACCAGTGCCGCGTGGCTGTTGCCCGCGCCCTTGGGTTTGCCGGTGGAACCAGAGGTGTAGATCACGTAAGCCAAGTTCAGCGGGTCGACCGCGACGTCGGGTCGACTGTCGCTGTAACCGTCGAGCCAACCGTCCGGTTGGTCGAGCGCGATGACCTCGATCCCCTCGGTCGGCAGCCCCGCCGACAGCGCGCGCTGGGTCAGCAGCAAGCCGATGCCGCTGTCCTCGATCATGTAGGCCAGGCGATCCTGCGGATATTCCGGATCCAGCGGCACGTAGGCACCGCCGGCCTTGTGGATCGCGAGCAGGCCAAGCACCATCTCAACCGAACGCTCGACGCAGATGCCCACCAAGCTGTCCGCTCGTACACCGCGTCCGCGCAGCAGATGGGCCAGACGGTTGGCGCGGGCATCGAGCTGGGCGTAGGTCAGGCTCTGGTCGCCAAACACCAGCGCCTGAGCGTGCGGAGTGCGCGCCACCTGGGCTTCGATCAACTGATGCATGCACAGTTCGGTCGGGTAGCGTTGGGCCGTGGCGTTCCAGTCATAAACCAGAGTGGCGTGCTCGTCGGCATCAAGCAGCGCCAGCTCCCCGACACGCCGGGACGGATCGGCAATCATCGCCGCGAGCAATCGCAGCCAATGCCGCGCCATGCGCGCGACGGTCGGCGCCTCGAACAGGTCCTCGGAATATGTCAGCGCGGCGCGCAACGTGCCTGCTTTTTCGTAAGTGTCCAGGGTCAAGTCGAATTGGGTGGTGCGGGTCTGCCACTCGATCATGTCCAGTTCCAGCCCGGACGCCGTTCGGATCGTGGTGACATCCGCCACTTGGGGCTGATGGTTGTACATCACCTGGAACAGCGGCGTATGGCTGAGGCTGCGCTCCAATTTCAATGCCTCGACCAGGCGCTCGAAAGGCAGGTCCTGGTGGGCCTGGGCACCGAGCGCGGTCTCCTTGACCCGGCGCAGCAACTCGTCGACCCGGATCTGGCCATCCAATTCGGTGCGCAGCACCTGGGTGTTGACGAAGAAACCGATCAGCCCTTCGATTTCATCGCGGTTGCGGTTGGCAATCGGCACGCCCACGCGGATGTCGGACTGGCCGCTGTAGCGATGCAACAGCACGTTGAACGCGCCGAGCAGCAGCATGAACAGCGTGACGCCCTGCTGCTGGGCCGTGCTGCGCAGTTGCTCCGCCAACCCCGGCTCGATGGCGAATTCATAACGGCTGCCACGATAGCTTGGCATGGCCGGGCGCGAATGGTCGGTGGGCAATTCCAGCACCGGATGCTCATCACCCAACTGGGCCTGCCAGTACGCCAGTTGTCGGCCCTGCTCACCGGCCTCCAGCCAACGGCGCTGCCACAGCGCGTAGTCGCTGTACTGGATCGGCAAATCGGCCAGTGGCGGCGGCACGCCGGCTTCGTGGGCGTCGTAGCAGCGGATGAACTCTTCGATCAGCACGTTCATCGACCAGCCATCGGAGACGATGTGGTGCAGGGTCAACAGCAGTACGTGCTCCTGCGCATCGAGCTTGAGCAACTCGACCCGCAGCAAGGGGCCGCTGGACAGGTCGAAGGGCCGCATCGATTGTGCTTGCGCAGCCTGGCGCACCGCTTGCTCGCGATTGCCTGCCGGCAAGCCGCTGAGGTCCTGATGCTCGATCAGCAGCGGCGCATCGGTCGCCACTTGCAAGAGGCTGTCGTCGGCCTGGCGCTGGAACACCGTGCGCAGGGTTTCATGACGCGCCACCAAACTGGCAAAAGCCTGCTCCAGCGCCGACAGGCTCAGCGCCCCCTTGAGCCGTACCGCCCCCGGCAAGTTGTAGGCGCCGCTTTGCGGGTCCAGTTGCCAGAGAAACCACATACGCTGCTGGGCATAGGACAGGGCCTGGCGATCCTCGGCTTCGACGCCCTGGGGAATGGGAAAGCTGCTGAAATCCACGCCCTCCTTGTCCAGCGCCGCCAGGAACATCTGGCGCTTGTCCAAAGGCAACCCGATAAACCGGCGAGCAAGTTTCAAGGCGTTTTCAGCATTCATTTCTGGGTATCCGGGATCAGTGGGCACAAGGCACAGAGGCATGTCGTCCCTATGAAACGAATGCAAACCGGAAAAATTAGCGATTGGGAACAAGTGTCAGGAAGGAAGAAAACCGTGGCGAGGGAGCTTGCTCCCGCTCGGCTGCGCAGCAGTCGTAAACCGGCTGATGCGGTCTGCCTGGGTTAATGCGCCATTCTTTTTGAGGCGGCCCGGCCGCCCAGCGGGAGCAAGCTCCCTAGGTCACGAAAGCGGGTCTTTAACGGGTTAT
Source organism: Pseudomonas algeriensis (assembly GCF_048847255.1). NCBI lineage: Bacteria > Pseudomonadati > Pseudomonadota > Gammaproteobacteria > Pseudomonadales > Pseudomonadaceae > Pseudomonas > Pseudomonas algeriensis. The sequence continues at coordinate 11,603 of NZ_JBKKRK010000027.1, forward strand.
GCGCTGATCGCCAACCCATGCCGCCGATGATGCACGCTCAACTGATCCTTGATCAGCCGCAGCACCTTGGCCTCGTGCTCGTGGATGAAGAAATGCCCGCCGGCCAGCATGTCCACCGAAAAGCTGCCCGTGGTTTCCTGGCGCCAGCCCATCAGTTGCGCCGTGGTCGCCTTATCGGCGGTGCCGCCGAGCACGTGCACCGGGCATTTGAGCAACGGTCGCTGCCGCGGCTGAAAACGTCCGCACAGCAAAAAATCGGCCCGCAGGATCGGCAGGGTCAGGGCCATCAGTTCTTCATTGGCCAGGATCTCCTCGCTCGTGCCGTTGAGGGTGCGCAGTTGCTCGATCAACTCAGCGTCGGTCTTTGCCGTGGCAAAATCGCGATCGTAGTCGGCTCGCATCGTCGGCGCGGCGGTGCCGGATGCAAACAGCGCCACCGGTTCCGGGCTGCCGAGTTCACGCAGGGCATGGGCGATTTCACAGGCCAACAGCGCACCCAGGCTGTGACCGAACAAGGCGTACGGCGCCTGGAGCGTCGGGTAAAGCTCCCGCGCCAGTTGCATCGCCAACGGGCCCATCTCGGTGTGCAGCGGCTCGTCGAAGCGCGCCCCGCGTCCCGGCAACTCCACTGGTTGCACGTGCAGCCATTGCGGCAATTTGCGCCGCCACCGGCTGTACACCATTGCGCTGGCGCCGGAATAAGGCAGGCACAGCAGGGTCAGTTGGGTCACTGCGGTTTTCTCCGATCGTTCGAGTCAAAAGGATAACGAGGCCGGGCCGTAAAAAATTAGTCGCCGGCCTCTCCCCTGGATGCGTCTTATACTGCAAACCCCATGGTTCTGGTCTGCCCAAGGAGAACACAATGAGCTGGTCCGCCCAACAATATGTCGCTTTCGAACAGGAACGCACCCGCCCGTCCCGCGATCTGCTGGCGGCGATCCCGCCGGTACAGGCGCGCCAGGTGATCGATCTGGGCTGCGGCCCCGGAAACTCCACCGAACTGTTGGTGGACCACTTCCCCGGCGCGACGGTGCGTGGCCTGGACAGTTCCGCCGACATGGTCGAAGCCGCCCGCAAGCGCTTGCCCGACGTGACATTCGACACGGCAGACATCGGCCACTGGAATGAAAGCGGCCCCTTCGAGGTGATCTTCGCCAACGCCGTTCTGCAATGGCTGCCGGACCACGCCACCCTACTGCCGTCACTGGTGGACAAGCTCGCGCCAGGTGGCAGCCTGGCGATCCAGATGCCCGACACCCTGCATCAGCCGTCCCACCGCTTGATGCGGGAGATTGCGGCCAATGGCCCCTGGGCCAGCCAACTGGCCGGGGCCGCTGATTCTCGGACCGAGGTGGAGGACGCCAGCACCTATTATTCGATCCTCAAGCCCCATTGCAGCCGGGTCGATGTGTGGCGCACCACCTATCATCATCCACTGGCCGGTGGCGCTTCGGGCATCGTGGAATGGTTCAAGGGCAGCGGCTTGCGCCCGTTTCTCGAACCGTTGGACGAGACGCAACGCGAGCAATACCTGACGCAATACCTCAAGGCTGTCGAACAGGCCTACCCGACCCTGGACGATGGTTCGGTCCTGCTACCGTTTCCACGGGTCTTCATCGTCGCGACACGCTAGGGCGGCGATTGGCGGCACAGGCTAAATTTTCGGTCACGGCCCTCGTTACCTGCTAGACCGAAAACCCGCAAGAGTGACCGCCGTGGACCTGCAAACCATCCTGGGCAAGCTGTTCGCCAATGCCGGCGCCGTTGGTATCGAAGGCGTCTTCCAGTTCGTGTTCGGCCCGCACCAGGCGTACTGGTCCGAGGTCAAGGCCACCAGCCGCACCCAGGCCGGGCGCCACGCCAGCCCCGACGTCACCATCGAAGTGGCGGAAAAGGACTTCCTCGGGATCATGGCCGGCCTGGCCAATGTCGAGGAACTGTTCGCCAGCGGTCGTTTGAAGATCGGCGGCAACATGGGCCTGGCGACGTTGCTGCCACAGATCATCGACCAGGCGCGCCATGGCAGCCGCCCGGTGGAAAAGGTCGACATGAACAAGCGCTATCCCACTCCTTCGCGCTTCAGCGAAAAGCTCACCGCCAGCCTGCCAACCCAACACAGCGTGGAACGTCGGCCGTGCAGCGGGTTGTCAGTCCAGGAATTCAAGGCGCGCTATCTGCCCCATGGCATCCCGGTGGTCATCAGCGATGCGCTGCAGGACTGGCCCTTGTTCAAGCTCAGCCGGAAAGAAACCCTGGTGCATTTTGCCGAACTGCAAGGCATCACCCGCCACGGCGACTACGTCAAGAAAACCTTCTCAACGGAGCGGGATTTTCGCTCCACCTCCATGGCCGATTTCATCGCCTCCCTCGACAACCCGGTGACCACGGCCGCCAACGGCGAGCCGCCGGCGTACATGGGCAACAACATTCTGCCGGCGCAGTTGATGGAGTTGATCAAATACCCGCCCTACTTCGACGCTTCGCTGTTCATCCCGCCACGTATCTGGATCGGTCCCAAGGGCACCCTCACCCCACTGCACCGCGACGACACCGATAACCTGTTCGCCCAGGTCTGGGGCCAGAAAACCTTCACCCTCGCCGCGCCCCACCACCGCGAAGCCCTGGGCACCTGGTCGACCGCGCCCCAAGGCGGGCTGGACGGCTGCGACTTCAATCCCGACGCGCCGGACTATGCACGTTTCCCCAGCGCCCGGGACGTGACGTTCCTGCGGGCCACACTGGAGGCCGGTGACCTGCTGTTCTTGCCGGAAGGCTGGTTTCATCAAGTGGAATCGGTGTCCACATCGCTGTCAGTCAATTTCTGGGTGAATTCGGGACGGGGTTGGTAGCGGTCGAACTTGCACTCGTGGCGAGGGAATGTGTACGGCAAACCTGTCGCTTACCTCTGCTGGCGATAACTTTGCACCGCCGCCCCCAGCACCACCGCCCCGGCCGCAATCGCCAGCCAGAACCCACTGCGCGCGCCGAACGTATCCACCAGCCACCCCGAACCGGCCGCGCCGATCGCCACGCCGATGCTCAGGCCAGTCACCAGCCAGGTCAGGCCTTCGGTCAGCCGGGCTGGCGGCACGATGCGCTCCACCAAGGCCATGGCGACGATCAGCGTCGGCGCGAAAAATAAACCGGCAACGAACACCGCCAGGGACAATCCGAGGATATTGCTCGCCAACAACAGCGGCAGCGTGGTGACCGCGGTCGCCACGCCGCCATACAGGAACAACTGCGGCAGAGGCAGCTTGGAGCGCAGCGCGCCGAACGCCAGCCCGGCCAGGCACGAGCCGATGGCGTAGACCGACAGCACGATGCTCGCCGCCGCCGGTTGCCCCTGCTGCTGGGCGAACGCCACGCTGACCACGTCCACCACGCCTACGATGACGCCCATGGCGACCATCAGTAGAAGCAACAAAAGCACGTCGACTGAACCAATGATCGAGCCCTGATGATGGGGCTGATGCGGATGAACCGGTGGCTCGGTCCCACGTTGCAGCACAAACGCGGTCACGCCGATCGCCAGCAGCAGCACCGAGGCCAGGGGCCCCGCCTCCGGAAACGCCACTACGCACAACCCCACCGACAGCGGCGGCCCAACAATAAAACAGACCTCGTCGAGCACCGACTCCAGCGCATAAGCGGTGCGCAGTTGCGGCTGGCCGCGATACACCTCGGTCCAGCGCGCTCGGACCATCGCCGACATACTGGGCATACAACCGGCCAGGGCAGCGAACAGGAACAGCGTCCAATGGGGCGCCTGCAATCGCGTACACAGCAGTAGCATCAACAGCGCCCCGCCCCCCAGCAACGCCGCCGCCGGCAAGACCCGTCCCTGGCCGAAACGGTCCACCAGCCGCGACACCTGAGGCGCGCAGAACGCGGTCGCCAAGGCAAACGTCGCCGCCACCGCGCCGGCCAGACCATAGCCGCCCTTGAGCTGCGAAAGCATGGTGATCACGCCGATGCCGGTCATGGATATCGGCATGCGCGCGATCATCCCCGCCAGCACGAAGCCGCGGCTGCCAGGGGCAGTGAATAATTCACGATAGGGGTTTGCCATGGGACACGGTCTCAACAAGGGCCTGCAACTTGCCATAAACGACCGGGACGGGCAAAGCGTAAAACTGTGGGTGAAATGTGAAGACTGTTTCCTGCAAATGAACTCTCGGCACCTGGCGCCAGTCAGCAAGTAAGGCCCTCAGTTCAAGGTGCTACCCATGCAGATTTCCCTCGCCCGACAAGTTGCCCTGGTCACTGGCGCCAGCTCTGGCATCGGCGCCGGCTCCGCCCGGGCATTGGCGGCGGCCGGTGCCGCCGTGGTGCTCAACTACCATTCCAGTGCAGGCCCGGCCGAAGACCTGGCCCGCGAGATCAACGACAGCGGCGGCCGCGCCATCGCCCTCGGCGCCGATGTATCGAAGGAGCAGGATGTCGAACGCTTGTTCGCCCAGACCCTCGACGCCTTCGGCACGCTGGACATCCTGGTCGCCAACTCCGGCCTGCAAAAGGACGCCGCCGCCGTGGACCTGACCCTGGACGACTGGAACACCGTCATCAACGTCAATCTCACCGGCCAATTCCTCTGCGCCCGCGCCGCCCTGCGAATCTTCAACCGCCAGGGCATTCGCCAGGGCGTGTCCCGGGCCGCCGGCAAGATTATCCACATGAGCTCGGTGCACCAGCGCATCCCCTGGGCCGGTCATGTCAACTATGCGGCATCCAAGGGCGGCATCGACCAGCTCATGCAGACCCTGGCCCAGGAAACCAGCCACCAGCGCATCCGCATCAACAGCATCGCCCCCGGCGCCATCCGCACGGCCATCAATCGGGAGGCCATGGCAGGCGACAATGAGGAGAAAATCCTCGAGCTCATCCCCTACGGTCGGGTCGGCGATGTGGAGGATGTCGCCAATGCGGTGGTCTGGCTGGCATCGGACTTGTCCGATTATGTCGTGGGCACCACGCTGTTCATCGACGGTGGAATGAGCCTCTATCCGGGGTTCCGCGGCAATGGTTGATCATGACGAACCGCAAAGCCCCATCGAGAACCACGGCATCATTGGCGACATGCGCACCGCCGCGCTGGTCAACGATCGAGGCAGCGTGGATTTTTTCTGCTGGCCGGAATTCGACAGCCCGTCGATCTTCTGCTCGCTGTTGGACACTCCCGAGGCCGGCATCTTTCAACTCGCGCCGATCTTGCCGGACGCCCGTCGCCAGCAGATCTACCTGCCCGACACCAACGTCCTGCAGACCCGCTGGCTGAGCGACGGCGTGGTGGTGGAAATCACCGATTTGCTGCCCATCGGCGACAGCGAGGATGACCTGCCGGTGCTGATGCGTCGGGTGCGCATGACCGTCGGCAGCGCGACGTTTCGCATGCGTTGCGCGGTGCGCCATGATTATTCCCGCGCCGCGACCACGGCGCGCCAGGAGGGCGATCACGTCATTTTCGAGGCACCGCAACAACCAAGCCTGTGCCTGTGCGCCGACCAGCCCCTGACGCTGGACGGCCAGGCGGCAGTGACGGAGTTCACCCTGGAGCAAGGCCAGACCGCTGAGTTCCTGCTGGGCAGCATCGACGACCCTCGGCTGGTGGACGATACCAGTGCCCTTTGCCTGGAACGAACCCTGGCGTTCTGGCGCGGCTGGATCAGCCAATCGAACTACCGCGGCCGCTGGCGGGAAATGGTCAACCGTTCCGCCCTGGCGCTGAAACTCCTGACATCGCGCAAACAGGGCGCCATCCTCGCCGCCGCCACCTTCGGCCTGCCGGAATCACGTGGCGGCGAGCGCAACTGGGATTATCGCTACACCTGGATCCGCGACGCCTCGTTCACCGTCTATGCGTTCATGCGCCTGGGCTTTGTCGACGAAGCCAACGCTTACATGCGTTGGCTGCGTGGCAGGGTCAGCGACTGTCGCGACCAACCGACCAAACTCAACATCCTCTATGGCCTGGACGGTCGGCTTGAATTGCCCGAAACCGAACTGACTCACCTGAGCGGCTACGGCAACGCGCAGCCGGTGCGTATCGGCAACCTGGCCTACCAGCAGGTGCAGCTGGACATCTTCGGCGAGCTGATGGACGCGGTGTACCTGGTCAACAAATACGGCGAAGCCATCTCCCACCAGGGCTGGAAACACACCGTCGATGTGGTGGATCAGGTATGCACGATCTGGCGGGACGCGGATGTCGGCATCTGGGAAATGCGCGGCGACAAGCAACATTTCCTGCACTCGCGCTTGATGTGCTGGGTGGCCGTGGACCGCGCCATCCGCCTGGCGAGCAAACGCTCCCTGCCCGCCCCGTTTGCCCGTTGGGATGAGACCCGCCAGGCCATCTACGAAGACATCTGGACGAACTTCTGGAGCGACGAACATCAGCACTTCGTCCAGTGCCTGGGCAGCACCGCCCTGGACGGCTCGATGCTGCTGATGCCGCTGGTGCGCTTCGTCAGCGCCCGCGACCCGCGCTGGTTGTCGACGCTGGACGCCATCGAAAAAGACCTGGTGCGAGACGGCATGGTCTATCGCTACCGCACCGACGACAACCCCATCGATGGCCTCAGCGGCACCGAAGGTTCGTTCGTGGCCTGCTCATTCTGGTACGTCGAATGCCTGGCCCGCGCCGGCCGGGTTGAAAAAGCCCAACTGGAATTCGAACAGCTGCTGCGCTACGCCAATCCGCTGGGCCTGTATGCCGAGGAGTTCGACAGCCACGGTTATCATCTCGGCAACCTGCCCCAGGCCTTGAGCCATTTGGCGCTGATCAGCGCGGCGAGCTTTTTGGATCGCAAGTTGAGCGGGGAGAAAAATCATTGGCAGCCGTGAGCTGCGGTTATGACCAATGACGATTCCGTGGCGAGGGAGCTTGCTCCCGCTCGGCTGCGTAGCAGACGCCGCTTTTCAGTTCGGAAATTTGGGGTCGCTTCGCCCGAAGCGTCGGACCGTCCCAGCGGGAGCAAGCTCCCTCGCCACGTTGGATTCCAACAAAGCTGAACGCATTTCGCTGGCTGCAGGTTGCCAGTCCTTCAACCCTCTCCTAAGATCGGTGCACTCACGGGTGCAGCGGAGCTGCCCGATAAAACCCGATTCAAGGACCTGACATGACGCACATCAAACGCTCCATTACCACCGAGCCCCGAACAGGGCTGACCCGGGAAGAACTCTGGGACGACCACGACAAAGGCTTGATCAAATGCTGGGAAATCGGCCGCGACCGGGCGGCGAGGTTTCCGGAACTGGCTCAACGCTGCCGGGACGGTGAACTGCCGGTGCTGGGCTGGAAAGGCGGGGTCAGCCGCAGTCTGAAGAAAACCGCCAAATTCGGTTGTCTCAAGTACCTGGCCCAATGGCAGGGCCTGCGCGGGGAGGACCTGGACATCGACCTGGCCCAGGAACGAACCCTGACCTGCGCCAGCACGAACATGATCGTGACGTTCACACCGGAGCGGGCCAAATACGTGAACCAGGAGCCCGCCTGACAACAATCGAGCGATGCCGGAGGCAGATATGACAACTGCGCCCAAGGTCAATTTCGCGGTGACGCCACTGCTGCGCATCGCCTATGAAGAACATGGACCCGCCAGCGGCGAGCCAATCATCCTGCTCCACGGTTTCCCCTACGACCCGCGCGCCTTCGACGAGGTGGCCCCGGTCCTGGCCCAACGCGGCTATCGGGTCATCGTGCCCTACCTGCGCGGCTATGGCCCGACCCGGTTCAACAATCCCGCCATCGCCCGCTCCGGCCAACAGGCGGCACTGGCCCAGGACCTGCTGGACCTGATGGACGCGCTCGACATTCCCCGAGCCGCGCTGTGCGGTTATGACTGGGGTGGCCGCGCCGCGTGCATCGTCGCCGCCTTGTGGCCCGAGCGCGCCCGTTGCCTGGTAACGGGCGATGGCTACAATCTGCAGGACATTCCCCATTCAACCCAGCCGCTGAGCCCCGAAGATGAATACCGTCTGTGGTACCAGTATTACTTCCACACCGCCCGGGGCGTCGAAGGTCTGACACGGAATCGGCGTGAATTGTGCCGATTGCTCTGGCGCCTCTGGTCGCCAACCTGGAAACGCGGCGCCGAGCTGTACCCTCTTAGCGCGCCGTCATTCGACAATCCGGACTTCGTCGAAGTGACGATCCACTCCTATCGCCATCGTTTCATGTACGCGCCGGGGGATCCGACGCTCGAGTGGATGGAGGAAAAACTGACAGAGCAACCTGTCATCAGCGTGCCAAGTATTTCCCTGTGCGGCGGCGATGACGGTGTGGGGCCTGCGACGGAGGACGATGAAGATACAGGCCACTTCAGCGGGTTCTATGAACGCCGCGTACTGCCCGGCGTCGGCCACAACATTCCTCAGGAAGCACCCGAGGCCACGGTCAAGGCGTTGCTTGATCTGCTTGGGCACTGAACCGCTCGCGATAAGCCTGGGGTGTCACGCCCACGGCTCGCAAAAAGCTGCGGCGCAGGGTTTCTTCGCTGCCGAAGCCACATTGCAGGGCGACGCGCTTGACCGGCACCGCGCTGTCGGCAAGCAGACGGCGAGCGGTCTCCACGCGGATCAGTTCCACGGCGCGGGCCGGGGTCTGGCCGGTCTCGGCGCGGTAATGGCGGACAAAACTGCGCTCACTCATGCCCGCCTCGGCAGCCAGGCTCGACAGGCCCAGGTCCCGCGTCAGGTTCTCGGCGATCCAGGCGTGCAATTTGTCGAAGCGACCGCCCTGCTTTTGTAGCGCCAGGGTGGCGCTGAACTGCGATTGCCCGCCGGGGCGCTTGAGGAAAACCACCAGATGCCGAGCCACCTCCAAGGCCATCGCCCGGCCCAAGTCCTCTTCGACCAACGCCAATGCCAGGTCAATCCCGGCCGTGACCCCGGCCGACGTCCAGACAGGACCATCCTTGATGAAAATCGGATTGGGTTCGACCCGCAGTTGCGGATGTTGCTGGGCCAACTGTTCACAGCGGGTCCAGTGAGTCGCCACCCGGCGCCCATCCAGCCAGCCACTGGCCGCCAACAGGAATGCTCCGGTACACACTGACGCGACCCGTCGCGAGCGCATCCCTTGATGTTTGACCCAGGCCACCAGGGCTGGATCCTCGGCGGCTTCGTACACGCCCCAACCGCCCGCGATCAACAAGGTGTCGCTGACGTCGTTGGGGAGCGGCTCGGCCATCAGCGCCAACCCCGCCGACGACATCACTGCCCCGCCACCGGCAGCGACCACGGTCGGCGCGTACGGCGCCGGCAGACCCTGCCCACGAACAAGATCGTTGGCCGATGCAAATACTTGCAGCGGGCCGGTGACATCGAGCACCTGCACATTGGCGAAGGCCAGCACATGAATGGATTTCGGTGTATTTGGCATATTGGCGTGATTCGTGGGCTTATTGGCGAATACGCCAGATCCTACGAGCCTACAGTAAAACCGTCTACCCCTCGGCCATCATCCAAAGGAGCAAGCCACATGACGTTGCAGATCGGTTTTCTGTTGTTTCCTCAGGTCCAGCAACTGGACCTCACCGGCCCTTACGATGTACTGGCCTCGTTGCCGAATGTAAAAGTGCACCTGATCTGGAAAGACCTGGCGCCAGTCAATTCCAGCACCGGGCTGGTCTTGCTGCCGACCACCACATTTGAGGACTGCCCGAGGCTCGACGTGATCTGCGTCCCCGGCGGCAGTGGCGTCGGTCCACTGATGGAAGACGAGCAGACCCTGTCCTTCATCAAACGCCAGGCGGCCCATGCCAAATATGTCACCTCGGTGTGCACAGGTTCGCTGGTGCTTGGTGCGGCGGGATTGTTGCGTGGCAAGCGCGCCACCACCCACTGGGCCTTCCACAGTTTGCTGCAGCCCCTGGGCGCGACGCCGGTCAAGGACCGCGTAGTACGAGACGGTAACCTGCTCACCGGGGGCGGCATCACGGCAGGCATCGATTTTGCCCTGACCTTGGCGGCGGAGCTGTTCGATCGAGACACCGCGGAACTGGTCCAGCTGCAACTCGAATACGCTCCCGCACCGCCGTTCGCCTCAGGGTGTCCGGACACGGCGCCGACGAAAGTATTGGAAGAAGCCAACCGGCGTTCGGCAGAGTCTTTGCGGGTACGTTCGCAGATCACTCACCGGGCTGCGGCGCGGTTGGAAAAGGTGTAGCGGGAGGTTGAGCCAGGTAAGCGAGCGTTACCTGGCTGGAGCCGATGCTGGATCGATTCGCCTCAGTAAGGGCTTGCCGTCGGCCGCACCACCAGTTCGCTGACGTCGACGTCCGCCGGTTGTTCGATGGCGTAGGCAATCGCCCGGGCGATGGCCTCGGCGGGTATGGCGATCCGACGGAACTCGCGCATCTCGGCGCGACCGCCTTCATCGGAAATGCTCTCGGCCAACTCCGACTCGGTGACGCCGGGGGAAATCACGGTCACGCGGACATCCCCACCGACTTCTTGACGCAAGCCTTCGGAAATCGCCCGCACGGCATACTTCGTGGCGCAGTACACCGCGGCAGTCGGGCTGACTGCGTAGGCACCGATGGAAGCAATGTTGATGAATTGGCCGCTGCGCTGACGCTGCATCAGTGGCAGGCCGGCAGCGATACCGTGAAGCACCCCGCGGATGTTGACGTCGATCATGCGATCCCACTCATCGACTTTCAATGCCTCGAGTTTGGAGAGGGGCATGACCCCGGCGTTATTGACGATCACATCGAGTCGGCCGAATTTTTCGACGGCGAAATCGATCAGGCTCTGCACGTCATCGCGACGGCTCACATCCACGGCTTTGCAAGCAGCCCGTTGGCCGGCGGCCTCAAGCTCCTGCACGAGTGCCTGCAAACGTTCCTCGCGCCGGGCGCCCAATACGACGCAAGCCCCCCGGGCAGCCAGCAAGCGTGCCGCCGCCTCACCAATCCCGCTGCTGGCGCCAGTAATGACCACGACTTTGTTTTGAATATCGGACATGATGAATCCCTCGTCTGGATGTGTTGGCTCCCGGTGGAGCGTTTTGACAGGTCCAGATTAGGGATTCGTTCTGCGCTTCGGTTAGCCGGATTCTCCTGCGCATTTGCACGATCCTGTAACGATAGCGCCTCTGGTCGCCGCAGTTGCAATCAGCTTTACTAGCGCGATCCATTCAATTGGCCAGGGAGATTGATCGGCATGTCGGTATCCACGTCCATCACCATCACGCCCGATAACCGCATAGACGTGCGTCGCGCCGAACTGGCGAACCTGATGAAGCGCTTCGCACCGGAATTTGGTGTCCACGCCACGGCTATTGAAGCGTTGCACCTGATCCGCTGCGACCAACCCACAGAAGCCCTGCACGTCGTGCACAAGCCGGGGCTCTGTGTGATTGTGCAGGGTCGCAAAGAAGTCACGCTGGCCCACGAGCGCTATGTCTACGACCCTCTCAATTACCTGGTGGTCTCGGTGACGCTGCCGCTGGCCGGCCAAGTGATCGTGGCCAGTCCAGAGCAACCGTACCTGTGTATTCGCCTGGACATTGAGCCGGCCCAGATCTGTCGGCTGATTGCCGATGCCAACCCCATCGGTTTGCCGACTGAAAGAACTGACCGCGGATTATTCCTGGACCGAATTGACGAACCCCTGCTCGACGCTATGCTGCGTTTGCTGCGGCTGCTCGACAGTCCGGACGACATCGCGACACTTGCGCCCTTGGCCCAGCAGGAGATTTTCTATCGACTGTTGCGCGGTGCCCAAGGCCGGCGCCTGCATGAAATCGCAATTCCTGACACCCAGACCCACCGCATCAGCCGAGCCATCGAGTGGCTCAATAGCCATTACGCCGAGCCATTGAGCATCGAGAGTCTGGCGCAAATGATCAATCTCAGCCCTTCGGCGCTGCATCACCGCTTCAAAGCCGTGACCGCCATGAGCCCGCTGCAATATCAGAAACAGCTGCGCCTGCAGGAAGCCCGACGATTGTTGTTGGCCGAGAACTGCGACGTTTCGTCAATTGGCTACAAGATGGGCTATGAAAGCCCTTCTCAATTCAGTCGGGAATACAGCCGCCTATTCGGCGCCTCGCCGAGCAAGGACATCGCTCGTCTGCGGGCGATGGCATTACAGGCCAGCAGCGCCTGATCCGGCATGCAAAACCCGACGCCAGTCCTGACGGAATATCTTTCTCGCAGACGAAAAAAAACCCGCCTAAGCGGGTTTTTCCAAGACCATTACGACTCCCTGTCGATAGCTATCCTTGCAAGGTCGATCATCCCTGATCCTGAGCACTCCCTGTGCTTCAGTGGATGAGCAAAGATTACGCGTCGGATCCAAAGTGAAATAGAGGATATAACTACCAAGCCGTGTAAGACATTCGCTATACCCTCCCTTCCGAAAACCCTTAGTCAATCGGGCATCGGATCGATAAAGGCTCCGAAGCCATATCATGCCTTGCTCAGGAATTCCTCGATGTTGGCCATTTGCTCATCCCAACCCCGACTATCCATTCGAAAGGCCTTGAGTCGACGCGCTTCAGGAATACCGTTGAATCCCGACTCCACCACTTTCAACAACGTCCCCCCCTTAAAGTCTTCGAGTTCGAACTCCACCTGAGTCTCGGACTCTTGGGAGTAATCCGTCTGTGGCTCGATAGCGTAGGGATGCCAGCGAAACGAAAACACCCGCTCGGGCTCGACACGCTCCACCATCACATCCCAAACGAGGTGTTCGTAGCCCGGATAAGTAATCTGCCCTTGGGTGCGCTCTCCGGCGACAAACTGTTTCCCGTCGAGATTCACACCAAACCATTGGCCGAAGGTCTCAGCATCGGCCAGTGCGCGCCAAACCTGCGAACGGGGCGCCTTCAATAAGATCTTTCTTTCGATACGGTCAGGTAAATGCATGGGTCACCTCCTTGTTCAACACTAGGCTTGTAAGACCACGAGGCCAACCGGAAAGTTGTGTCAGCGCATTGTTTGGGTACACTCCCTCCGGCAGTTTTACCCGTCAAGAGAGATTGATAATGTCCAAACGCTTGCTGCTGCCCCTTATTCCGCTGCTGTTCGTCAGCCCCGTCCAAGCTGATGATTGCGCAAACGCCACGACCCAGGGCGAGTTGAACCAGTGCGCAGCCCAGGAAAACAGGGCCGCCGATAAAGAGTTGAACCGCTTGTACCAAAAAATCACAGCGCGTCTGAAGGATAACGCTGCGGCCAAACAATTGTTGGTCAAGGCACAGCGCGCCTGGATTGACTTCCGTGACGCTGAATGTAGCTTTTCGGCGTCCGGTGTCGAAGGCGGAAGCGTCCATCCCATGATCCACAATGAGTGCATCACGACGCTGACCAAGGCGCGGATTGACGCGTTCAACACCTATCTCAGCTGCAAAGAAGGGGACCTGAGCTGTCCGGTGCCTGAAGCTTGATTGAGGACAATGAGAGGGATGACAAGCCATCCGGTTTTTATCCAAGCGCAAAAACAAAACCCCTACCTGCATCAGCAGATAGGGGTTTCGGAATTTAATCTTGACGATGACCTACTCTCACATGGGGAAACCCCACACTACCATCGGCGATGCATCGTTTCACTTCTGAGTTCGGGATGGGATCAGGTGGTTCCAATGCTCTATGGTCGTCAAGAAATTCGGTAGCCAGCGCGTGCCTTACGGTCACGTTCCAGCGAATGGGTATGTGATAGCGTGTTGCTTTGTGAGTATCTCGAACTTTCGGTTCGTTTCGTCTTCACAACACCGCAATCTGGCCTCTTTCGAGTCTACAAATTGCTTGGGTGTTATATGGTCAAGCCTCACGGGCAATTAGTACAGGTTAGCTCAACGCCTCACAGCGCTTACACACCCTGCCTATCAACGTCGTAGTCTTCGACGGCCCTTCAGGGAGCTCAAGGCTCCAGTGAGATCTCATCTTGAGGCAAGTTTCCCGCTTAGATGCTTTCAGCGGTTATCTTTTCCGAACATAGCTACCCGGCAATGCCACTGGCGTGACAACCGGAACACCAGAGGTTCGTCCACTCCGGTCCTCTCGTACTAGGAGCAGCCCCTCTCAAATCTCAAACGTCCACGGCAGATAGGGACCGAACTGTCTCACGACGTTCTAAACCCAGCTCGCGTACCACTTTAAATGGCGAACAGCCATACCCTTGGGACCGGCTTCAGCCCCAGGATGTGATGAGCCGACATCGAGGTGCCAAACACCGCCGTCGATATGAACTCTTGGGCGGTATCAGCCTGTTATCCCCGGAGTACCTTTTATCCGTTGAGCGATGGCCCTTCCATACAGAACCACCGGATCACTAAGACCTACTTTCGTACCTGCTCGACGTGTCTGTCTCGCAGTCAAGCGCGCTTTTGCCTTTATACTCTACGACCGATTTCCGACCGGTCTGAGCGCACCTTCGTACTCCTCCGTTACTCTTTAGGAGGAGACCGCCCCAGTCAAACTACCCACCATACACTGTCCTCGATCCGGATAACGGACCTGAGTTAGAACCTCAAAGTTGCCAGGGTGGTATTTCAAGGATGGCTCCACGCAGACTGGCGTCCACGCTTCAAAGCCTCCCACCTATCCTACACAAGCAAATTCAAAGTCCAGTGCAAAGCTATAGTAAAGGTTCACGGGGTCTTTCCGTCTAGCCGCGGATACACTGCATCTTCACAGCGATTTCAATTTCACTGAGTCTCGGGTGGAGACAGCGCCGCCATCGTTACGCCATTCGTGCAGGTCGGAACTTACCCGACAAGGAATTTCGCTACCTTAGGACCGTTATAGTTACGGCCGCCGTT
>NZ_JBKKRK010000028.1:0-26315 GCF_048847255.1 Pseudomonas algeriensis
TGTGGATGGCTGGACGTTGCAGGCTGGGCCGGGGAAACGTGGTGCGGCGGTTTTCCTGGTCGATCCAGATGACCTGCTCGCCGTCGATCAACAGGCGATGGGCCAGGGCATGGGTCCATCCGCGGCCGAGGCCGATGTCCAGGTCGGCGGCGCTGGTGCGGTAGAGGCGGGTGAAGACGAAGGGCAAGCGTCCGTCGAGGGTGCCGTCTTCGAGGGTGAGCAGCTCTTCGCCGGTGACCATAGACACCGGGCAACCGTCGGTGCGGGTCTGGGCGGCGCTGTCGGCGGGGTCGCCGTTGGGGTTTTTCGATTGGGCGGGGGCGTCGTCGTGGTGTTCTTGCTTTTTCAGCGTGGTGTTGCGCTGCGCATCCCAGCGCAACTGCATGCGTCCCTTCTTTACGCCGGCGGCAATGCCCCGCGCGGCCACAGCCTTGTAGCGGTCAACGTAGCCCATGAAGCCGTTCACCAGCTCGAAAATGGCACTGATAAAACGCTTCACGGCATCCAGCAGACGAGCAACGTGCCGGCCCAGGCGCATCGAGAGATAAGCAATGCCCGCGCCTGCCCCGACGAAGGTCAGCACCACGCCGATCAACAGGTCGATGACCAACTGCACGACCACTGTGGATAACACCGTCGCCGTGTCGCCCGCCAGTTCACTGGGGGGCAGCATGTCCAGCCAGAGACTGGCGGTGCGCACCAACAAGCACAGCGCCGCTTCGTCGCTGGCGAGCAATTGCAGCTTTGCCATGACCAACGGCGCCGACTCGGCAAGCTGGGCCAGCTCGGCTGCGCTGCTGCCCAACCGTTCGCCGAACCGGGAGGGATCCTTGAGGATGTCCGACAGCAAACTGATGCTGTCCCACACGCCTTCGATCGCCGCCCAACCGCCGGCGAGCAAGCCATTGCCCACCGCTGCCGCCGAAGTCGCCAATGACTGCTGGGCCCACTGCGGCTTGAAGCCCTGCCACTCGCCGCGAAGCCAGTCCGTCAGATCATTCGTCAGGCCGTCGTAGGAAGAAAACAGCTCATCGATTCGCTTGGGGGACACTTCGCCCTGGACACGCACCCGGTAAGACCGCCCCGCCTCGCCCTTGAAGCGACCCACGCCCTGAGCATCCAGCGTGACCGGCGTGGCCTCGCCCGTGTCCACCGCCACCACATCCACCACGATATCGCCCAGCGGGATGTCGTACACGGACTCGAGCTTGCTCTCGATCGTCATGATCCCGCCTTGCGGGCACTGGGCGACGACGGATAGAAAGTCCCTGTCCCGGACGTCGACTGCCGTGGTGCTTTCGCCGAAACGAATCAGTCGTTCCATGCCCATCAGCGAAGGCAGGTCGGCCGCTTGGCTGACGCGATCCGCAGCCCGGCTATACCAACGATCAAGCTGCTCGCGATAAAGCGAAAGGGTGTCCTGGAAGCTGTCGAGTTCAGCCTCGATGCGGCGCGCCTGATCCATCAGCGCATGGCTCGATCAAGAACCGGCAGGAGAAAACGATCGGGCATGGGCAAGCGTCTCGCAAGAAATCGGAGCGCGAGACTTTGCCGGGGACGGCTTGGGAAATAAGTCAGATAAGGAGGCGGAGCGCGTAGGACAATTCTTTGATTAGCCCCGCAGGGCAATCCCCCTCAGAACGGGGGAATAAGACTGAGGAAACTAAGGTTCCTGGCCCTCGAGCGACTTGAGCTTTATTTCAGCCAGTGGGTGCCCAGCCTTTGCGGCCAAGGTCCACCAGCGAGCCGCTTCCACCGGATCCGGCGCGCCAGTGGTGCTGCCGGCAAGGCTGATGACACCGAGCTGGTATGCGGCTTTGCCATCGCCGGCAAGTGCGGCGAGGCGCAGCAAGCGAATGCCCTCTTCCCGGGCGCCCAGCCCTTGGCCACGAAATGTCAGGATGTGCCCGTAGAAACTCTGGGCGCCAACGTCGCCCAGGTTCGCCATGCGTGCGAACTGACCTTCGAGCCAGGCCCAGCCACGCGGCTGTCGAACGAACCATGGCCAATGAAACAACCGGCGCGCGAGCCAATAACCAGCCCGGGCCTTGATACGCCAGAGCACTAGGCTTCCGCCGATTCGGGATATTCGTACTCGAACACCCGGACCACTTCCGAAGCATGCCAGGACGCGGCGGCTACGCCGTCGGAAGGACCGGAAAAGCGCCCAAGACGCTCGACGCATTCGAAAAATCCAGTACGCGGCAGCCGGCTGGCGCCTTGGCTGATGACCAGCGAACTGCGCAGCGGTTGTTCGGCGCGGGCGTCCAGCGCGGCCAGGTGTTCAAGCGCTGCGGTCAAGGTCTGCATGGCCGGGCTGGGGAGTTGCAAGCGTTCCAGCAAGGCGCGATAGGTCAACAAATGGCGCTGGCGCCGCGCCTGGTCCAACTCACCCAACAACCCGTCCCAATGTTGCCGACTGATGCGTACACTCACGATTCATCCCTCCAACCCGGCACCGTCAGTTCCCAGGCCAGACTGCGCTTGATAGCGGCGTCGGGCTGACGCTCACCACTCTCGATCATGGCCAGATAAGACGGGCTGATGCCTACCGTGCGGGCCAACGCCTCGATGGCGATGCCCTTCCCTTCGCGCAGACTGCGCAATTGATCCAGACCATGGAGAACCTGGCCGGGTGCCGCCGCAGGCTGGACGTCTGCCTCGCGCGGCGGAGCTTGTTTAATGCCTGCTGCCTTCAATAACGACTGGTACTGATCCCACGGTAAAACCGCGTACTCGGGCTCTCCGTCGCGTGTGATTACTTGAATATCCATGACTACCCCGTAGGACAACAACACTTAGCGAGTCAGCTTTTTTCCTAGGAAGTGTAATCCTAAATAGCGGCTAAGGTCGCGGGGGCGATGATCTTCTGAAGGGATAGGGCTGGATCAGATCTTTTTCGGGCGTTGGAGCTGAAGTTGTTCCGGGGTATCGGGAAGTCTTTCCACCAACGCGAGCTTCTCGGGTGACTGCCGGTCTCGCCAGGCACGGAAGGCGCTCAGTTCGTCGTCGAGTGTCTTCATGATCCACGCCAGCACGGCGATGTCGTCGAACATGCCGAGCATGGGCAGCAAGTCCGGAATCGCGTCCAAGGGACTCAGGAAATACATGAGCCCGGCCACTATCGAAAGCAACGACTTGGCGCTGACTGCCCGGTATTCACCACGCCAGTAAGCCAGGCACAACGCCTGAAGCAAGCGCAGGTCGTCCTTGAGCTTGCCTAGCCGCCCTCCTTCACGCGCGCCCTTGCTGGCGACGGCAAACAGTAATGTCGGCAATCGGCCTCGGGCCAAAAGCCGTCCCGCCAGGGGCAGAAATCTCGTGAAATTCCACGGCGCCTTCATTTCTTCTCCCACTGAAATGTTATCCACACAAATTGTGGATAACCTTGTGAACAGAGCTGCATTTCACCGCTGAAGCCCACGGTTCATAAGGGCTCGGCTTAGATCGGGCGTTTTTTACTCACATAAAAAAACCCAATATTTCATTGACTTGATTGGCCGACTGGGTCTAGCACGACGCCTGTATTGCCTATGACTGTGGTCGCTGCCGGGCGTTCGGTTTTTTTGCTCATTTGCCGAAAGCCGAATGCAACAACGCCCCGCATGAGCGAGGCGTTGTCTTTATAGCAGACGCGATTACTTGGCTGCGTCTTCTTTTGCCGGGTCCTTGATGGCCAGCAGCTCCAGGTCGAACACCAGGACCGAGTTGGCAGGGATCGCCGGGCTCGGGCTCTGGGCGCCGTACGCCAGGTCACTTGGGATGTACAGCTTGTACTTCTCACCGACGTGCATCAATTGCAGGCCTTCGACCCAACCTGGAATCACACCGCTGACCGGCAGGTCAATCGGGCTACCACGCTCCACGGAACTGTCGAAGACAGTACCGTTGGTCAGCTTGCCGGTGTAGTGAACGGTCACTACGTCGGTAGGCTTGGGCTGCGCGCCGTCGGCTTTCTTGACGACTTCATACTGCAGGCCCGAAGCGGTGGTGGTCACGCCGGCCTTCTTGCCATTTTCTTCGAGGAATTTCTTGCCAGCCGCAGCCGACTCTTCGCTCATCTTGGCCATGCGCTCTTCGGCACGTTTTTGCAGTGCGGCAAAGGCCTCGACCAACTCTTCGTCTTTCAGCTTCTGTTCTTTCTTGCCGACGGCATCTTCGATGCCCTGGGCCACTGCTTTGGAGTCCAGGTCATCCATACCTTCCTGAGCCAGGCTCTTGCCCATGTTCAGGCCGATACCGTAGGAAGCTTTCTGCGCCGGGGTTTTCAGCTCTACGCTGGTCTGCGAGTCGCAACCCGCCAGTACCAGGCCAACCAGGGCAACCGCCGCCGCCAACCGATGCTGTTTCATGCTATTTCCTTGTTCATGCGCCTAAAGGGCAATCGAGTAAAGCCGCGAGCTTATCAGGCGGCCACGACCAATGGCTACCGGCATGTGAGCCGCAAAGTGATGATAAGTTCAGGCCGGCAAACGCTTTTTAATCCTGGGCAGATGAAGCATCTGTCATCTATTACGAACCGGGACAAATAGCCGCCCCGCCGCCAGCCCGCGGTAATGGCCACTTGCCGGCCAAGCGGCACTGAGGCATAAGGGCATATCAAAAAAAACAAGGACGTTACCGTGCGCCTCCTCTCTCGCATTCTTTTGCTGATCCTCACACTGCTGGTCGTCGCCGCGGCCGTGGTGCTTTATTACGTCGCCAACCCGCGCCTGCCCGCCTATACACCTGTCGAACAGGTGCATTACCTGGAGCAATGGAGCCCCGCCGAGCGCCAAACCTACTACTTCACGCCCCAGGGCACCCAGGTCAAAGGCCTGCGCTATGACTGGTTCACCGCCTTGGAACTTCCTTTTTCGCAACAGCGCTTCGCTTCGCCGGAGTACCTGGCGCGCTTCGGTTTCCTCGTCGATCCGGCGCAGAAGGCCACGCCGGAAAACCCCGGCAACCTGCCGGTAGGCTTCACGCGGCACCAAAATGCCAGCAGCAGCGAGCAATATCTGGACATCACCTGCGCGGCCTGCCACACCGGCGAATTGCGCTTCAAGGGCCAAGCGATACGGATCGACGGCGGTTCAGCCCAGCACGTGTTGCCATCGACTGTTCCGACACTGCGCGGAGGTAGTTTCGGACAGGCATTGGCCGCGAGTCTCGCCTCGACTTACTACAACCCATGGAAATTCGAACGCTTCGCCCGCCAGGTGTTGGGCAACGACTACGACGCCCGCCATGAAGAGTTGCGCAAGGCGTTCAAGGCGTCCCTGAACACTTTTCTGCGCACGGCCTGGAACGACACCCACCGCGGTCTCTACCCTACCGAGGAAGGCCCTGGCCGTACCGACGCCTTCGGCCGTATCGCCAATGCAAGCTTTGGCGATGCCATCTCGGCAGAAAACTACCGGGTCGCCAACGCGCCGGTGGATTACCCGCAATTATGGGAAATGTGGACATTCGACTGGGTGCAATGGAACGGCTCGGCGCAGCAACCGATGGCCCGCAATGTCGGCGAAGCGTTGGGCGTCGGTGCCACGTTGAGCTTCTTCGACGCCCAGGGCAAACCGCTACAGGGCGACGCACGCTATCCATCCAGCGTACGCGTGCGCGACCTGAACAAGATCGAAGAAACCCTGCAACTGCTCAAGCCCCCAGCGTGGCCGGAAGCATTGCTGGGCTCGATCGACAAGCCGTTGGCCGCAAAAGGCCGGGCGCTGTTTACCGAAAACTGTGCCGGCTGCCATGTGCCCAAGGTTATCCAGGGCCCCGACAGACCGGTCCAGCAATTGCACATGCTGCCGGTGAAAGTGATCGGCACCGACCCCGGCACTGCGAACAATATCGCCGACCACCGTTTCAATCTGACCAGTCTGCAATGGGATCCAGCCGAACTGGCGAAGCTGGATGTACAACTGCACCCGACCCCGACAGAGCCACTGGACCTTAGCCAGGTCTCGGTCGCCAAGGGCCTGGCCTATGTCACGGCATTCGTCGAAAAGCGCGCCTATCGCGACGCCGGCGTCACGCCAGCCGAGCGCCCGGCCCTGGATGGTTTTGGCCTGCCCATCGGCGTGCGTGAACTGCGCGCCTACAAAGCGCGACCGCTGGCGGGCGTCTGGGCCACCCCGCCCTTCCTGCACAACGGCTCCGTGCCAACCCTCTATCAATTGTTGTCGCCCCAGGCTGAGCGGGCCACCACCTTCTATAAAGGCAGCTTCGAGTACGATCCGCGACACCTGGGCTATCGCACGGAGGCCTTTGCCAATGGATTTCTCTTCGATACGCGGGTCACTGGCAATCACAACAGCGGCCATGAGTTCCGCGCGGGCGAGCGAGGCAATGGCGTTATCGGTCGCTTGCTGCAACCGCAAGAGCGCTGGGCCTTGCTGGAGTATTTAAAGGTGCTCGGCGGGCCACTGGAGTCGCAACTGTAATGACGAACCCCACAGGTAAAAGGATGTTTGCATGCTGATCACGCTCTGGCTGCGCCTCGGCGCCTTTTTGGGCAAGACGCTTCTATGGCTGCTGGGCATCGGGCTGCTCGGCTGGGCCCTGGCTGCCGCTTGGTTCGCCTGGCAACACAGCGGACCGGTCCCGGACAAGGAACAGATACCGCCCGGCGAAAGCGCCATGACCCAGGACATCATCCAGACCGCCATCCGCATCGTCGACCAGCACCGCGAAGGTACCCGCTACCTGCGCGATGCCCATGCCAAAGCCCACGGTTGCGTCATGGCCGAAGTCCAGGTGCCCAGTGACCTGCCTGCGCCATTGCGCCAGGGTGTGTTCGCTGAACCGGGCAAGACCTGGCAGGCAACGATCCGCCTCTCCAATGGCAACGCTTATCCCCAGTTCGACAGCCTGCGCGATGCGCGGGGTATGGCGATCAAACTGCGGGACGTGCCCGGCAAGCAACTGCTGGCTGATCGGCAATCACAGGGCGAGCAGGACTTCGTGATGTTCAATCATCCGAATTTCTTCGTCAGTGATGTCGCCGAGTACCGTCAGAATGTGGCCGCGCAAGCCGATGGAAAAAAGGCAATGGCGTTCTTTCCAAGCCTGGACCCACGCACTTGGCAGATCCGCCATCTGTTTATCGCCCTGGCGACACTTTCGCCGCCTCCGGCAAGCCCGACCCAGACCACCTATTTTTCGGTTTCGCCTTACAAGTTCGGCGAAGCCAATGCCAAGTTTCGCGTCGCGCCGGATCCAGACAGTTGCCCAGGCTACACCTTGCCGCCCCAAAACCAGGATCTGCCGAATTTCTTGCGTAGCGCGCTGAATCAGCAGTTATCCACCGATCGCGTGCCGGCCTGTTTTGTCTTGCAGATCCAGCGCCAGGACCCGAGTAAATACATGCCGATCGAAGACACCAGTATTGAATGGAAGGAAAGCGATGCACCGTTCGAAACGGTGGCGCGGATCAAGGTTCCGGCACAGGATTTCGATACGCCCAAGCTGAACCTGGCGTGTGACAACCAGTCTTTCAACCCGTGGTTTGGCATCGAGGCCCATCGACCCATTGGTGGGATCAACCGTTTGCGCAAGGCGGTGTACGAGGCGGTCAGTGATTACCGCCACAGCCGGAACGCTGAGCAGTAGCAAGGGGCCAAATGACAGACAACAAAAAACCCGCTCAATGAGCGGGCTTTTTGGTTAGCACTTGGCGTTCAGTGTTCCAAGTGCCGAATATGGCGCAGCGGACGGGACTCGAACCCGCGACCCCCGGCGTGACAGGCCGGTATTCTAACCGACTGAACTACCGCTGCGCGTAACATTGAAAGTTTGGTGGGTGATGACGGGATCGAACCGCCGACATTCTGCTTGTAAGGCAGACGCTCTCCCAGCTGAGCTAATCACCCTTCACTTTCGATGCGGGGCGCATTCTCTCACAGTTTTTTATAACGTGCTGATTTAATTGATAAATTCAGCAAAAAAATGTGATTCACACGCACCGCGGGAACTGCAAACAGCAAAAAGCCCGCGTTAGCGGGCTTTTTGTGGTGACCTGGCGTTCAGTGTTCCAGGTAACCGAATATGGCGCAGCGGACGGGACTCGAACCCGCGACCCCCGGCGTGACAGGCCGGTATTCTAACCGACTGAACTACCGCTGCGCGTAACACTGGAAGCGAATGGTGGGTGATGACGGGATCGAACCGCCGACATTCTGCTTGTAAGGCAGACGCTCTCCCGGCTGAGCTAATCACCCTTCACTTTCGGTGTGGCGCGCATTCTACGGAGCACTCCCCGACCTGGCAAGCACTTTTTAAATTAATTTTTTCAGGTCTTCCAAAGGCTTAGCGAAGGGTTGGCCTATGACGCCGCGAAGAGAATAATGCCCCCCTTTGTAAAGGAGAGACTCACCCCATGTGGTTCAAGAACCTGCTTATCTATCGCCTGACCCAAGATCTGCCTTTTGATGCCGAGGCGTTGGAAACCGCACTGGCGAGCAAACTGGCGCGCCCCTGTGCAAGCCAGGAGTTGACCACTTACGGTTTCGTCGCGCCATTTGGCAAAGGCGAAGACGCACCCCTGGTGCACGTCAGCCAGGACTTCCTGTTGATCGCCGCACGCAAGGAAGAACGCATCCTGCCGGGCAGCGTCGTGCGCGACGCGGTCAAGGAAAAGGTCGAAGAGATCGAAGCCGAGCAAATGCGCAAGGTCTATAAAAAGGAACGGGACCAGATCAAGGATGAAATCATCCAGGCCTTCCTGCCTCGCGCGTTTATCCGTCGCTCGTCCACATTCGCCGCCATCGCGCCGAAACAGGGCCTGATCCTGGTCAACTCCGCCAGCCCGAAACGTGCCGAAGACCTGCTCTCCACCCTGCGCGAAGTCATCGGCTCACTGCCGGTACGCCCACTCACAGTGAAGACAGCGCCTACCGCGATCATGACCGACTGGGTCA
Source organism: Pseudomonas algeriensis (assembly GCF_048847255.1). Taxonomy (NCBI): domain Bacteria; kingdom Pseudomonadati; phylum Pseudomonadota; class Gammaproteobacteria; order Pseudomonadales; family Pseudomonadaceae; genus Pseudomonas; species Pseudomonas algeriensis. The sequence goes on from NZ_JBKKRK010000028.1 coordinate 8,904, forward strand.
AGACGCAGAAAGCCGCGGTTGATTTCTACGTGCTGGACGAATGTGAGCTGCGCGATACCCATGAAGACGGTGGCATCGTCCGTTGCAAGCGCCAGGACCTGACCAGTGACGAGATCCAACTGCACCTGAACACCGGCAAGGTGGTGACGCAGCTGTCGCTGGCCTGGCAGGACAAGCTGTCCTTCGTGCTCGACGACAAGATGGTGGTCAAGCGCCTCAAGTTCGAAGACCTGTTGCAGGACCAGGCGGAGCAGGATGGCGGCGATGAAGCCCTCGGCCAACTGGATGCCAGCTTTACCCTCATGATGCTGACGTTCGGCGAATTCCTGCCGGCGTTGGTTGAAGCGCTGGGTGGGGAAGAGATTCCGCAGGGGATCTAAGAAGTAACGATTGCCCTGTGGGAGCGAGCCTGCTCGCGATAGCGGTATGACAGCCACCGAGGTGTTGACTGACACGCCGCTATCGCGAGCAAGCTCGCTCCCACATTAGTATTTGGTGTTCTTAATAATAAGGATCAGGTCATGCGTGCGTTGGCTGCGTTAAGCCGCTTTGTCGGCAATACATTCGCTTATTGGGTGCTGTTCTTTGCGGTGCTGGCGTTCATGCAACCGCAATGGTTTGTCGATTTGAAAGTCGCCATCGTGCCACTGCTGGGACTGGTGATGTTCGGCATGGGCCTGGCACTCAAGCTGGAAGACTTCGCCGAAGTGGCTCGTCGTCCAGGACGCGTGGCCCTGGGCGTGATTGCCCAGTTCGTGATCATGCCGGGCACCGCGTGGCTGCTCTGCCAAGCGTTCAGCCTGCCGCCGGAAATCGCCGTCGGGGTCATTCTGGTGGGTTGCTGCCCGAGTGGAACCTCGTCCAACGTCATGACCTGGCTCGCACGCGGTGACCTGGCGCTGGCCGTGGCGATTTCCGCCATCACCACCCTGCTTGCCCCTTTGCTGACCCCGGCGCTGATCTGGCTGCTGGCGTCGGCTTGGTTGCCGGTGTCGTTCTCCGCCTTGTTCTGGTCGATCCTGCAAATCGTGTTGCTACCCATTGCCTTGGGCATCGTTGCCCAGCGCTTGTTGGGTGCGCGGGTACGTCACGCCGTAGAAGTCCTGCCGCTGGTATCGGTGGTCAGTATCGTGATCATCGTCGCCGCCGTGGTGGCGGCCAGCCAGGCGAAAATCGCCGAATCCGGCCTGTTGATCATGGCTATCGTCATCCTGCATAACAGCTTCGGTTATCTGCTGGGGTATTTTACCGGTCGGCTGTTTGGATTGCCTCTGGCCCAGCGCAAAACCTTGTCCCTGGAAGTAGGCATGCAGAACTCCGGCCTAGGCGCGGCATTGGCCAGTGCGCACTTCTCGCCGCTGGCGGCGGTGCCCAGCGCTTTGTTCAGCGTCTGGCACAACATCTCCGGCGCCCTGCTCTCGACTTGGTTCCGTCGCATGAGCGAAAAGCAGGACAGAGAAGAGCTCTCCCGGCAGACGGCGGACTGATAGGCGGACTTGACCGAACAGTCAGCATTGGGCATTCTGGCGCCCGATGCGGGGACGACCCTGCGCGCCATAGCGTTTTTGTCCGGGGACGACCCCATCCATCGATGAGGTGTGTGATGTCCTGGATCATTCTGTTTTTTGCCGGCCTGTTCGAAGTCGGCTGGGCTGTCGGCCTTAAGTACACCGACGGCTTCAGCCGCCCGCTCCCTACCGCATTGACCATCGCGGCCATGGCGATCAGCCTTGGCCTGCTGGGCCTTGCCATGAAGGAACTGCCGCTGGGTACGGCCTACGCAATCTGGACCGGGGTCGGTGCCGTAGGCACGGTGATCGCCGGGATCATTCTGTTTGGTGAATCGATGGCACTGATCCGATTGGCCAGCGTCGCGTTGATCATTGCCGGGCTGATCGGGCTCAAGGCCAGCGCTTAAGCCTCCACCGCCTTCGCGAGCAGGCTCGCTCCCACAGTCGACCGAGTGAATGCGGTCCATTGTGGGAGCGAGCCTGCTCGCGAAGAGGCCCGCAAAATAACAGCTATTACCTGACAGCCCCACGCAACTCGCCCACCAACGCCTGCAACTTCGCAGGCTCAGCCGACTCGACCGCTACCGCCGTCCCCGCCACCAAGGTCACGCGGGACCAGAACCGACGGAACATCCCTTTACCCGGGTCGCGACTGAAGAAACTCCCCCACAACCCCTGCAACGCCAGCGGAATCACCGGCACCGGCGTTTCCTGAAGGATGCGCGTCAAGCCGCTCCTGAATTCATTGATCTCACCGTCGGCGGTCAACTTTCCTTCAGGGAAGATGCACACCAGCTCGCCGTTTTCCAAATATTGGGCGATGCGGCTGAAGGCCTTTTCGTAGATATGAATATCTTCCTGGCGTCCGGCAATCGGAATCGTCCCAGCGGTTCGAAAGATAAAGTTCAGGACCGGCAGGTTGTAGATCTTGTAGTACATCACGAAGCGAATCGGCCGACGCACCGCACCGCCAATCAGCAAGGCATCGACAAACGACACGTGATTGCACACCAGCAGCGCGGCACCCTCATCGGGAATCGCCTCCAGGTTGCGATGCTCCACACGGTACATGGAATGGCTGAGCAGCCAGATCATGAAGCGCATGCTGAACTCGGGGACGATCTTGAAGATGTAGGCGTTGACGCCAATGTTCAGCAGCGACACCACCAAAAACAGCTGGGGGATCGACAGCTTGGCCAGGCTCAGCAGGACGATGGAAACGATCGCCGAAACCACCATGAACAAGGCGTTGAGAATATTGTTGGCGGCGATCACCCGCGCCCGCTCGTTCTCGACGGTACGCGACTGGATCAGCGCATACAGCGGCACGATGTAGAAGCCGCCAAAGATACCCAGGCCGAGGATATCGATCAGGACCAGCCAGGCGTGGCCAAACCCGAGAATCTGCAGCCAGCCATGGCCGTCGGCGCTGTCGGGGATTCCACCGGAGTGCCACCACAGCAGCAGGCCGAACACCGTCAGCCCGAACGAACCGAACGGCACCAGGCCGATTTCCACTTTGCGCCCTGACAGTCTTTCGCAGAGCATCGAACCCAGGGCAATCCCTACTGAAAAAACCGTGAGAATCAGGGTCACCACGGTTTCGTCGCCGTGCATCCATTCCTTGGCGTACGCGGGAATCTGCGTCAGGTAGATCGCCCCGACGAACCAGAACCAAGAGTTGCCGACAATGGAGCGGGACACCGCCGGAGTCTGCCCGAGGCCCAGCTTCAAGGTCGCCCACGATTGGCTGAAAATATTCCAGTTCAAGCGCATCTGCGGCGAGGCCGCCGCCGCCCGTGGGATGCCGCGGCTGGCGAGGTAACCGGCCACGGCAATGCCGACAATGGCCACCGACACCACCGGCGCGTAGTGCGCCGAAGACATCATGATCCCCGCGCCGATGGTCCCCGCCAGGATGGCCAGGAACGTACCCATTTCCACCAGGCCATTGCCACCGACCAGTTCGTCTTCGCGCAGGGCTTGCGGCAGGATCGAATATTTCACCGGCCCGAACAACGCCGAGTGGGTGCCCATGGCGAACAGCGCCACCAGCATCAGCCACAGGTGATCGAACAGGAAACCCACCGCGCCGACCGCCATGATCGCGATTTCGCCCAGCTTGATCAGGCGGATCAAGGCGTCCTTGGCGAACTTCTCCCCAAACTGCCCCGCCAGCGCCGAGAACAGGAAGAACGGCAGAATGAACAGCAGCGCGCAAAGGTTGACCCAGATCGAGCGGTCGCCCTCGATGGCCAGTTTGTAGAGGATGGCGAGGATCAATGATTGCTTGAAGACGTTGTCGTTGAACGCGCCAAGGGACTGCGTAACGAAGAACGGCAGGAAGCGCCGCGTGCGAAGCAAGGTGAACTGTGAAGGGTGACTCATCTTCCATGTTCCTGAGTGGCGTGGACGCTTATTGGAATGACGCTTTTTCGATCCAGGCCACACATTACCTGTCTTTGACCATTATTTCGCCAGCCCCGATAAACACGGCGACACAAACAACTCGCCATGCCAGGCGCCGACCAGCGTGCGCCAGCTGACGATCAGCCACATCACCACCAGCAGCGCCACCAGCCCGCAGCCGAACACGCTGAAGAAATCCAGGTCCAGAAGGCTTGCCAGCTTCAGCGTCGTCAGCGCATACACGCCCAAGGGAAAGGTGAAGCCCCACCAGCCGAGGTTGAACGGGATGCCTTCACGCAAATAGCGCGCGGTGATCAATAGCGCCATCAACATCCACCAGAATCCGAAGCCCCACAGGGTGATACCGGCGACCAACCCCAGGCCCGATGCAACCTTGCCCACGCCCGGCAGGCCATTGGCGGCAAGAATCACCGGCGCATCGCCGCCCAGCACCAACATGCCCAGTGCGCCGGTGCCGATGGGGCCGAGGGCCAGCCAGCTCGAAGCGGCCATGTTCTCGTGGGGCAGTTTGTGCAAGGCCATGCGCAACAGCAGGATGGTCAGAATGCTGAACGCCACCGGTAGGGAAAATGCCCAGAGTATGTAGCTGGTGACCAATATGATCAGTTGCGAATGCACGTCAGCCAGGTGCGGCGCCAGCAGGCCACCGCTGACGGCGGCGACTTCGGCGGCCACCACGGGCAACAGCCACACGGCGGTCATCTGGTCGATGCGGTGTTCCTGGCGGGTGAACATCAGGAACGGAATCAGCACACCGCAGGCCAGCGACATCGCCACGTCAGTCCACCACAACGCCTCGACCAGCGACAACACGCCCTCGCCCCAGCGCGGTACGCCGAACACCAGGAAACCGTTGATGATCGTTGCGAGCCCCATCGGGATCGTGCCGAAGAACATCGACACGGTTGAATGCCCGAAAATCCGCCGGGCCTCGTCGAAGAACAGCACCCAGCGAGCAGTGTAGAGCCCAGTGAATAGGGCAAACAGGACGATATTGAACAGCCACAATCCTTGCGCAATCGCATATACGCCAGGGTTGGCCCCAGGCAGTTGTGCCAGGGCCAACGCCAGCACACCGGTGCCCATGGTCGCGGCAAACCAGTTCGGCGTGAATTGGCGGACGACTTCCAATGGCCCCGGCAAATGGCTCAGCGGTCGAAAACGGTTTTCAGCAAAGCAGGTCATGATCACTCCTCTCCTCGGATGAGGTGGAGCTATGCTAGAACCGGGTCGAATATCTATATAACGGGTAATTTCTCTATATCTATTCTGTTCTATAGATAAGCAATCAGGGCCGAAGCCCGTCCGCCAGCGGCCGTGCGGGTTCACGCAACAAACCCACCAGCGCGCCGGCGGCCATGACAATCAACACCGCGCCGTAGCCGTCCGTGGTCGGAATCAGGCCGAAAATACGGGTCAGATTCCCCGCCAGCAACGATGGCAGGCTGAAGGCCAGATAGCTGAGCACATAGAACGCCGACATCAAGCCAGCCCGCTCGTGGGGCAAGGCCAAGGGCATGATGCTGCGCAGCGCGCCGATGAATCCCGCGCCGAAACCGCTGCCGGTCACCAGCGTGCCGATGAAAAACAACGGCAGGCTGGCCGCGTGTACGGCCATCAACACCAGGGCCAGGCCAAGCACCAGCAGCGTCGCGCCAAGACGCAGCATCATTTGCGCGGCGCGGTTACGCAACATGTAGATCGACAATGCGCCGCTGAGTGTCAGCACGGCCACCAGCGAGCCGCCGATCAGGTTCGATGTCGAACCGGTGGCGGCGCGAACCAGGGACGGCGCCAGGGACAGATAGAAACCACCGACCGCCCAGGCCGCCAGGTCCAGCGGCAGGATCAGCCACAACGCGCGCCGGGCCTGGACCGGCACATGCAAGGTGGGGCGCAACGACCGCCAGGCCCCGGGCTGCGGGCTAACGCTTTCGGCCAGGCGCCAGAGATAAACCGCCTGGACCAGAAACAACGCCAGCAGCAGCCAATAAGTCAGTTGCAGCGGCATCGGCGCAAATTCTGCCAGCAGGCCACACCCCATCGCGCCACACGCCATGCCCAGCAGGGGCGCAACGCTAGTGACCAGGGGGCCTTGCTGGCGATCGAAGTCCAGCAACGCGGCGCCCAGCACACTGGTGGCCATGCCGGTGGCGAAGCCTTGTATCAGTCGCGCGCCCATCAACCAGCCCACACTGTCGGCATTGATGAATAGCAGCATCGCCAGCATGTTGAGCAATAATGCCGCGAAGATCACCGGTCTGCGACCGAGGTAGTCGGACAACGAGCCGACGACCAGCAAGGCCGCCAACAGACTGAACGCATACACACCGAAGATCAGCGTGAGGATCGCCGGGGAGAACTGCAGATGTTCCTGGTAGAGGTGATACAACGGCGTCGGCGCGCTGGAGGCCGCCAGAAAACCGAGCAAGGTGATCGCCAGGAAGATGAGACTGGCGCGGGTCGAAGCTGGACGAGACATGGGCACGCTCCACGAGGAGATTCATAAAAGCTAATCTTTTGCTTTTGCGGAGTGTGCTACCGGCATGCGCTTAAAGCAAATTCTTTGTGTTAAGGTCCAATGCATGGCTATTAAAGAAGGTTTACGCCCCGGCGGCAGAAGTGCCCGGGTTCAGGAGTCGATTCACTCGGCGGTACGCGCCCTGCTCCAGGAGCAGGACCGCGCCACCTTGACCGTGCCGCAGATCGCCGCGCGCGCCGGGGTCACGCCGTCCACCATCTACCGGCGCTGGGGCGATCTGCCGGCGCTGTTGGCCGACGTTGCCATCGCGCGCATGCGCCCGGACAGCGAGCCAGCCAACACTGGCAGCCTGCGCGGCGACCTGCGCGCCTGGGCCGAGCAGTACCTCGACGAGATGAGTTCAGAACCTGGCCGCAATATGATGCGTGACATCCAGGCTTGCGCCACGCCGGGGTATTGCGTGGGCATTATCAGCGGCCAGTTGCAGATCATCCTGGATCGTTATCCCGACGAGCCGAATCCCGGGATCGAGCGGTTGGTGAACGTGATCGTGGCGCCGACGGTGTTTCGCATCCTCTTCGCCACTGCGCCGCTGGAGGTCGAGGAGCTGTATCGGTTGGTGGATATGGCGTTGGATCAGTGAAAAAGCCATCGCGAGCAAGCTCGCTCCCACATTGGATTTCGGTGTGCCACAAATCTTGTATTCGATAAATAGCCATTGTGGGAGCGAGCTTGCTCGCGATGAGGCCGGCAATATCGCTGCATAAAAAAATCCCACCCGCGACACCTCGCCACGCCTCGACCTTGGTCGACACTGACGAACCCGAGCGGGCGTGCGAGACTGTCTTGCCGGGCCCAAGCCCGGGCGTATTTGTCTGGGAGTTTCCATGTCGCTGTCCAGCGGGCTGATCGCCGTTGTCGCCCTGGCCTATATGGCCATCATGTTTGCCATCGCCTTTTACGGCGACCGACGCAGCACACCGCTGCCACCACGTGTGCGCGCGTGGGTCTACAGCCTGTCGCTGGCGGTGTATTGCACCAGCTGGACGTTTTTCGGCGCCGTGGGCCAGGCCGCCGAACAGCTCTGGTCATTCCTGCCGATCTACCTCGGGCCGATCCTGCTGCTGGTACTGGCGCCGTGGGTCTTGCAGAAGATGGTGATGATCAGCAAGCAGGAGAACATCACCTCCATCGCCGACTTCATCGCCGCCCGCTACGGCAAATCCCAATCACTGGCAGTGGTGGTCGCCCTGATCTGCCTGGTCGGCGTGCTGCCTTACATTGCCTTGCAGCTCAAGGGTATCGTGCTCGGCGTGAACCTGTTGATCGGCGCCGGTGCCGACGCCATGGGCACCCGAGCGCAGGATACTGCGTTGATCGTCTCGCTGATCCTGGCGCTGTTCACCATCGTCTTCGGCACTCGCAACCTCGACGCCACCGAGCACCACCGCGGCATGGTGTTGGCGATTGCCTTTGAATCGCTGGTCAAGCTGTTCGCCTTCCTGGCGGTTGGCGCGTTCGTCACGTTTGGCCTTTATGACGGCTTCGACGACCTGTTCAACCAGGCGATGCTCGCGCCACGGTTGGAGCAGTATTGGAAGGAAACCATCAACTGGCCGTCCATGGTGGTGCAAACCGGCGTGGCGATGATGGCGATCATCTGCCTGCCACGGCAGTTCCACGTCACCGTGGTGGAGAACATCGAACCCCAGGACCTGCGCCTGGCCAAATGGGTGTTCCCCGCCTACCTGGCCCTGGCCGCCCTGTTCGTGGTGCCGATCGCCCTCGCCGGGCAAATGATGTTGCCCAGCTCGGTACTGCCGGATTCGTTCGTCATCAGCCTGCCACTCGCCCAGGCCCATCCGGCGCTGGCGGTGCTGGCCTTCATCGGCGGCGCCTCGGCCGCCACCGGCATGGTCATCGTGGCGAGTGTCGCCCTGTCGACCATGGTCTCCAACGACATGCTGCTGCCATGGCTATTGCGCCGCAACAACGCCGAGCGGCCTTTCGAAGTGTTCCGCCAATGGATGCTGTCGGTACGCCGGGTGAGCATCGTTGCGATTCTCCTATTGGCTTATGTCAGCTACCGGCTGCTGGGTTCGACCGCGAGCCTGGCCACCATCGGCCAGATCGCCTTCGCCGCCGTGACGCAACTGGCACCCGCCATGATCGGCGCGCTGTACTGGAAACAGGCGAATCGACGCGGCGTGTTCGCCGGCCTCGCCATGGGCATATTCCTGTGGTTCTACACGCTGGTGCTGCCGATCGCCGCCCATAGCCTGGGCTGGTCACTGAGCAGCTTCCCCGGCCTGGCCTGGCTGCATGGCAATCCGCTGGATTTACCGATTACGCCGCTGACCCAAGGTGTCGTCCTGTCCCTGGCGGGCAATTTCATATTGTTCGCCTGGGTTTCGGTCCTGTCGCGCACACGTGTGTCGGAGCATTGGCAGGCTGGACGCTTCATCGGTCAGGAGATCAGCGCCCGACCCAATCCTCGCTCGATGCTGGCGGTCCAGATCGAGGATCTGTTGCAGCTGGCGGCCCGCTTCGTCGGCGAAGAACGGGCGCGCCAGAGCTTCATTCGCTTTGCCTATCGCCAAGGCAAAGGCTTCAACCCGAGCCAGAACGCCGACAGCGAATGGATCGCCCACACCGAGCGGCTGCTGGCCGGTGTACTGGGCGCGTCGTCGACGCGAGCCGTGGTGAAAGCGGCCATCGAAGGCCGCGAGATGCAACTGGAAGACGTCGTGCGGATCGCCGACGAAGCGTCCGAAGTGCTGCAATTCAACCGAGCGCTGCTGCAAGGCGCCATCGAAAACATCACCCAGGGCATCAGCGTGGTCGACCAGTCCCTCAGGCTGGTGGCCTGGAACCGTCGATACCTGGAACTGTTCAACTACCCCGACGGCTTGATCAGCGTCGGTCGGCCCATCGCCGACATCATCCGCTACAACGCCGAGCGCGGCCTTTGTGGCCCGGGCGAGGCCGAAGTCCATGTCGCCCGGCGCCTGCACTGGATGCGCCAGGGCCGCGCACACACCTCGGAACGCCTGTTCCCCAACGGCCGTGTGATCGAGCTGATCGGCAACCCGATGCCCGGCGGCGGTTTCGTCATGAGTTTCACGGACATCACTGCTTACCGCGAAGCCGAACAGGCCTTGACCGAAGCCAACGAAGGGCTGGAACAGCGGGTGGCCGAACGCACCCGCGAACTGTCGCAACTCAACCTCGCGCTGACCGAAGCCAAGAGCACGGCCGAAGCCGCGTACCAGTCCAAGACCCGCTTTCTGGCCGCTGTCAGCCATGACTTGATGCAGCCTCTCAACGCCGCGCGCCTGTTCTCCGCCGCGCTTTCCCATCAGCACGACGGCTTGCCGAGCGAAGCCCGGCAGTTGGTGCAACATCTGGACAGCTCGTTGCGCTCGGCCGAGGACTTGATCACGGACCTGCTGGACATCTCCCGATTGGAAAACGGCAAGATCAACCCCGACCGCAAGCCGTTTGTCCTCAATGATCTATTCGATACCCTCGGCGCCGAGTTTACCGTGCTGGCTCGAGAGCAAGGCTTGAAATTCCGGGTTCGCGGTTCGCGGCTGCGGGTCGACAGCGACATCAAGCTGCTGCGCCGCGTGCTGCAGAATTTCCTCACCAATGCCTTCCGCTACGCCAAGGGCCCGGTGCTGCTAGGCGTGCGCCGGGGCAACGGCGAGCTGTGTCTGGAGGTCTGGGACCGCGGACCGGGGATCGCCGAAGACAAGCTGCAGGTCATCTTCGAAGAATTCAAACGCCTGGACAGCCATCAGACCCGGGCCGAAAAAGGCCTCGGCCTCGGCCTGGCAATTGCCGATGGGCTGTGTCGCGTGCTCGGCCATACCTTGCGCGTGCGTTCCTGGCCAGGGCGCGGCAGCGTGTTCAGCGTCAGCGTGCCATTGGCCAGTAGCCAAGCCGTCGAGCCCACTGTCGTGATCGAAGCCAACGGCCATTTGCCCAGCGGCGCACAGGTGCTGTGTGTCGATAACGAAGACAGCATCCTGATCGGCATGAACAGCCTGCTGACCCGCTGGGGGTGCCGCGTATGGACGGCGCGTAATCGTGAAGAATGCGAGCGCTGGCTCGCCCAGGGCGGCCGGCCGCAACTGGCGCTGGTGGATTTTCACCTGGACGACGGCGAAACCGGGACCGAACTGATGGCCTGGTTGCGCACGCGCATGGGCGAGCCGGTGCCCGGAGTGGTGATCAGTGCCGATGGCCGGCCCGAGACCGTGGCCCAGGTGCATGCGGCGGGATTGGATTACTTGGCCAAGCCGGTGAAGCCGGCGGCGTTGAGGGCGTTGTTGAGCCGGCACTTGCCGTTGTAATAGGGGAAAAAGTAAACCCCGGTGGCAAGGGAGCAAGCTCTCTCGCCACAGGGGTCCGGTGCAAACCTCGGAGGCTACTGACCCTGGCTTTCTTCGCCGGTCTCCTCTGGCAACCCATCCACGTCCGCCATCGCCCGTTCAAGCAACTCCGTAGGCAAGCTCTTGCTCGCCCTGGCGCCGAGCAGTTTCAACTGCTCGCTGCGGCTGACCAGGTTGCCGCGCCCTTCCGTCAGCTTATTGCGTGCGGCGCTGTAGGCTTTGTCCAACTGCTGCAAGCGACTGCCGATTTCGTCCAGGTCCTGGATAAACAGGACGAACTTGTCATACAGCCACCCCGCGCGTTCGGCGATTTCCCGGGCGTTCTGGCTCTGGCGCTCTTGCTTCCACAAGCTATCGATGACCCGCAGCGTCGCCAGCAGCGTGGTCGGGCTGACGATCACGATGTTGCGGTCGAAAGCTTCCTGGAACAGGTTCGGCTCGGCTTGCAAGGCTGCGGAAAATGCCGCTTCGATCGGCACGAACAGCAAGACGAAGTCCAGGCTGTGCAGACCGTCCAGGCGCTTGTAGTCCTTGCCGGCCAAGCCTTTGACGTGGGCTCGCAATGACACGACGTGCTGCTTGAGGGCGAGCTGGCCGATGGCATTGTCTTCGGCCGCCACATATTGCTGGTAGGCCGTGAGGCTGACCTTCGAATCGACCACCACCTGCTTGTCGCCGGGCAGATAAATCAATACGTCCGGCTGGAACCGTTCGCCATCCGGCCCCTTGAGACTGACCTGGGTCTGGTACTCGCGGCCCTTCTCCAAGCCGGCATGTTCCAACACCCGCTCGAGGATCAACTCGCCCCAGTTGCCCTGGGTCTTCTGGCCCTTGAGCGCACGAGTCAGGTTGGTGGCTTCATCGCTCAGGCGCAGGTTCAGCTGTTGCAGGCGCTCCAGTTCCTTGCCCAGGGAAAATCGCTCCCGGGCCTCGGCCTGGTAGCTTTCCTCGACGCGTTTTTCAAAGGACTGGATGCGTTCCTTCAGTGGGTCGAGCAACTGACCCAGGCGCTGCTGGCTGGTTTCGGCGAAACGCTGTTCACGCTCGTCGAAGATTTTTCCCGCCAGCTCGGCGAACTGGGCCCGCAATGCGTCCCGCGAGCCTTGAAGATCGTCCAGGCGCTGCTGATGGCTCTCTTGCTGCTCGCGCAATTCGGCCTGCAACGAAGCAGCCTGGGCATCCAGGCGTCGCAATTCAGCTTCCTTATTGGCACGCTCCAGGTTCCAGGCATGCGACGCGTCCCTTGCGTTGTCACGCTCGATCTGCAGCAGTTCGACCTCGCGACACGCAGCCGCAAGCTCGGCTTGCCTGGCGGCATTGGCCTGGCCCAAGTCACTGATTTCGTCGCGGCAGGCATCGAGCTGGGCATTCAACCCATCGTGTGCCATGTGGGCGGTCGCCAGGCGTTCTTCCATCAACGCCAGCTCGGTCTGTGCCGCGCTTGCCTGGCGTTGCAGGTGCCAGGCCAATGCCAACAGCGGCACCGCAGCGCCTGCCAGGCCAAGCAACAGGCTGGTCAAATCCATCGCCATGACAATTCCCGCGCAAGAGATAAAGCCCGAAGGTTAACCAAGCAACCCGGCGTTGCCCAGCTCAGTCTTCGATCTCGCCCAATGCCTGGCGGGCACGATGATCGCCGGCCCGCGCGGCCTGGCGCAGCAGGTCCTGGCCAATACGCCGGTCCCGTGCATTGCCGCATTCGCGGCACATCAGCTGACCGAGGCGACTTTGTGCGGCCACCACGCCTTCGCGCGCCGGTTGTTTGAGCAGGCGTCCAGCCAGGTGCTTGACGCTGGGACGCTCTCCCAGGCTCGGGCTGTCCAGCAGCCACTCGGCAACTCGCATCGATATGCGCTTGGGAGGGGTAACACCTGAGGGTACGGAGGTAACAGGATTTGATACTGAGCGAAACTTCATAACGCACTACGGGACAGATCGGAAGGCGCGCCACTCTACTCCTTTTTTCGTACGGGTAAAGTCGAAAAAAACCGGCACGCCCGTTCTAGAGCAAGCGCTTGGGACAATCCACAGAAGCTGTGGATAACTCAGTGGACAACCTACCCTGAACTCGCCGCAAGCCCTATGGAACGGGGCCTGCGCTCAAACTGTCGATTTTTTCACCAGTAAAAAAAAGCGATGTTTTTCATTGACTTAAATTTTGGATACAGGCACCCGCCCCGGATTGTTCAAAGATGACAATACGGTGACAGCGGCCCATAGGAGTGTGTACAAGTAACAGCTGAAGTGGTTATATCGCTGCGCTTTTTTGACGCATCTGGCGCTCAAGACCCTGTGGAAAAGCCCCGATCCCAGACTTTTACACGCTACCCGCTTTCGCGCCCCAGCGGCAGCACCGGCATTTTTCTGACCAACGGCCTTCCCTAACGCGGCTTGATTCGATAGTATCCGCGGCGTTAGTACCAAGCTGAAAGTCAATTCCGGGTCGGAAACATCTCAGCGATCAGCTATCCCCACGGCAAGCCTGCCGAAAAAGAGACCGCCCCCCTCGATGGTTTCCAGGTAATGCTCGCGCTGCGCACTTCGAACGAATCCGAAGCTGCCGCCAGGCTCATTATTCTGACCGAACCAACCTGCAAATTGATCAGGATCTTCACCCCGGGCCCAGAACCTTTGCCCTCGATGTGTTGCCTGCCCTCCTAAGTACCTACCTGCCAGCCCAAGCGCGCCCTTTTATAGCGCTCAAACTGGCTGCTTTGTTCCAGTCGGGTTCTTCGTTCGACCAATGGTGGTCGACGTTACTGGAACGTTTTAACGTTGCACGGTTCTTAATCGTGTCATTTGTAGGAACACCCATAACATGTCTAATCAAATCCAGACACAGGATGCCATCCGCACCCTAACCAACGCCTTTGCTCCAATGAACTGCCTGATCATGGCCGCTCGCAAAGGCTGCTTCAGCTTCACGCTGGTCAACGAACACGGCATCGCCCGTCACAGCGAACGCTTGTATCCCGACCAGTACTCCAGCGCAGAACCGCTGCAGGCGGTCATCGAGCGTACCCGTCAGGCACTCGTTGCCTGACACGCCAGGACACTGAAGCATCCAAGGCCCCGCCCAAAACGCGGGGCTTTTTATTGCCCGGCATTTCTCGATAAAGCGCAACGGCTTAAGTACAAACAGCTATAACGGTCATAACCGTTCGATGAACATGGTTTAAAAACAGGCCTTTACAGCGCAGATATGACACTACACTTCAACTCGAGCGGCATGATCCGCTTCGGCGGAGCCTGATCCGATCCACCCGCTGCCAAGCCCACACCGTCAGGCTCCGCCCATTTCCCGTTTCGAGGATTTTATGGGTATCGCTGCCAGCGAACTGTGTCGTTATGTGATCCGCCCGACGCTCCTTTACCTGGGGAGCCACAGCACAACGGCGGAAAACCTGTTGCTGGGGATCGCCGCCAGTCAATCAGGCCTGGGCGCCGCGTTGCACGATCGTCGTGGGCACGGCTTGTACCGCATCACTGAACCGCGCCATCAAGCCCTGTGGGACGATTACCTGGCGTTGGATCCGGAACGAGCCAGCCTGGTGCGAGGCCTGGCGAGCCAGCATGCTTTCCTGAGCGGCCCTCATCAGGAATTGACCGTCAATTTGCGCTACGCCACGGCCATCGCTTGGTTGCTGGTTGAAGAACACGCCACCCCGCTTCCCGATTCAAACGATTTGCTCGCCATGGCCCGCATCTGGCGCCAGGTTTTTCATCCCACTGGTCGCCTGCGGGACTTCACCTGCGCGTGGCAAAACTGTGTTTCACCCTTGAACCAGGTCGCTTGCTGAATGGAAAAAAGGAAACTTCCTACAACTGCGACGATTTTGGTCGGATTGTCCTACAAAACCCCTCTAAATCAAGCCATACAAGCTATAGCGCTTGGGCAAAAATGTTGGTAATTTTCGCCCCGGTGATCACCTGGAGTTCTAACAATGAAAAAAATGATGCTCAAAACCACCCTTGGCCTTGCCGTTACCTTGGCATCCACCCAAATTTTCGCCAGTGGCTTTGCCTTGAACGAACAAAGCATCAGTGGCATGGGCACTGGCTTCGCGGGTCGTTCTTCTTCTGCCGATGATGCAAGCACCGTGTTTGGCAACCCTGCTGGCATGTCCCGCCTCAAGCGCCAACAAGTCACCGGCGGCTTCGCCGTCATCGACGCATCCACCGACATCAACGATGCCAGCGGCACCCAGTCCGGTACGAACGATGGCGACATGGTCCCGTTCACCGGCGTTCCGATGGGCTACTACGTCAAGCCAATCGACGATCAATGGGCATTCGGCCTGGGCGTCTACGCCCCCTTCGGCCTGATCACCGACTACGAAAGCAGCTTCCAGGGCCGCAATTTCGGCAGCAAGAGCGAAGTGAAGGTCGTGACCTTCCAGCCAACCATCAGCTACGCCTTCAATGACAAGGTGTCGATCGGTTTTGGCCCGACTATCAACCGGATTTCGGGTCAGCTGGAGTCGACTTTGAACTTGCCTCTCGGCGGTCCACTCGGCGGTGATGGTAACGTCAAGATCAAGGGCGACGACATTGGCTACGGTTACAACATTGGTCTGCTGGTTCAGGCAACTGACACTACTCGCGTCGGTCTGACCTACCACTCCAAGGTCAAGTACAAACTCGAAGGCCACACCGAAGTCACCCCGAACGCAAGCATTCCAGCCGCAATACTGAACAACGGACGCTATGATGCTTCACTGGACATCACAACGCCTGAAACCGTGGACTTTTCGGTCACCCAACAGATCAATGATGCATGGACAGTGTACGCTGGCAGTACCTGGACTCGCTGGAGCCGCCTGAAAGACATTACGGTGAACAACAAAGGCGTTACAGCATCGTCCCCTATAGGGTTGGACCCTGCCCTCTTTGACACCATCACCGAAGAACAGAACTGGCACGACACCTGGGCCTACGCCATCGGTACCTCCTACCAGTTGAACAAGCAATGGGTACTGCGCACCGGCCTGACCTTCGACCAGTCGCCGACCAACAACACCGACCGTTCGCCTCGCATTCCTACCGGCGACCGGACCATCTTCAGCCTGGGTGCCGGCTGGAGCCCAACCGACGACCTGACCATCGACGTGGCCTATTCCTATCTCAAGGAAGAAAAAGTCAACGTCAACAGAGCCAACGCCCTGGGCCAGGCCTACAACGCTGAATATGAAAACAGCGCCAACGGCTTCGGCGTCGGCGCAACCTACCGCTTCTGATGATCCACGGCGAGCAGGCATAAACAGCCAGTCGCCACCTGAATGTCTAGTCCTGAAATAGGTTTACACCTGTTTCATCTCAAAGCGCCCGATGCACCGCATCGGGCGTTTTGTATTTCAGAGACAAATGAGGTCGCTTACGGTTATAAATTTCTATCGACTCCTCGACCATGCGCTTGGCTTGGGCAAGGTCTTTGGGACGGTGTAAAAGAAACTCCGTTTTCAGAATCCCATTCACCCGTTCCGCTAGGGCATTCTGGTAGCAGTCGTAGCCATCAGTCATCGAACACCTGACGCCGTGCTTGGCATGCAGCCTCTGGTAGAGATCAGAGCAGTATTGCGAGCCCCGATCAGAGTGATGTACCAGCGGCTGATTGCTTCTTCGATGCCGAAGGGCTTTGGTCATTGCCTGGATGACTGACTCGGTATGCAGGCTTTCATGCACATGATGGCCGACTATTTTGCGCGAAAACGCATCGGTGACCAGGCTCACATAAGCGACGCTTTGTTCGGTAGGCAAGTAGGTTATATCTGCTACCCATACCTGTTCAGGCCCCGTGGCAGTGACTTGGTCAGGGCCGGGTTTGAGCCGATTCGGATGTCGACGGAAGCGATGATGACTATCGGTAGTCTTGTGATAAGCGCGTTTGCGTAGGACCAGTTGTCGATGGTCTCGCAAGATATCGAACAACCGATCTCGACCTACCGTTCGCGTCAGTTCAGGTTCGGACTGCATGAGGCCATGCAGCTTGCGGGTGCCCAACCGGGGCATTTCAAGGCGTGTCTCCAGCACAAACCCCAGCACCTTTTGCGCGTGGCTAGCTTGCGCGTCGTAAGCTCGATTGCGCTTGTAATACGCCTGCCGTGAGATGCCCAAAAACTGGCAAGCCCTGGTAACACTCAGGCCTTCGATTTGCCCTTGGCTGAGGACCTGCCGGATCGCTTTTTTACGACAGAAACACCGTAATCGTTCTTCAGCACGTCAACGACAGCTTCAAAAAATTGGGCTTTCTGGTTGGCAAGGGCCAGCTTTTCTTCCAGCTCCTTGATTCGCTGCTCTGGTGTCAGCGGCAAATTTGGCTCGGCCATCGGTCGATTCCTCTGGGCACGAATGGAGGCGCCTTGGCTCCAGTCCTGCCTTCCATGCTTGCGTAACCACACCAACACAGTCGACCGACCCTGAATCCCATAACGCCGTTGAGCCTCTTTATAACTCAGTTCGCCCTTTTCAACTTGATCGACGACCGCCAATTTAAAGCCCAGCGTGTAATCACGCTGACTGCGCCTTTTTCCTGATTCCATTGGTTCCTCCTGAGGATAGGTCAGAAGGTGTAAACCTTATTCAGGACGAGACA
>NZ_JBKKRK010000029.1:0-21793 GCF_048847255.1 Pseudomonas algeriensis
GCTCGCTTGTATGGTAGGACTTGAAGGGAGGAGGAGGGACAAGGCTCGATTCTGACTGTTCGCGCAGTACAGACCGTGGGAGATTTCACCCCTCCTCCTTTCACCCAAGCGCCGATAAAGAATGCATCTGGCCTAGACCGACGATAGGAACAAGCCTGCGCCTCTGGGTGAACCCTTCAAGTGTTCAAACCTTAGCGCGGAGGATTTTCAATGGCAATGCCGGTTTCTGTCGCAAAGCCGATCGTGGGGGTTGATGTCGCCAAAGATGAGTTGGTGATTTATCACGCAGAAACAGATCGACTGCAAGCGATCCCCAACACCAAAGCTGCGATCAAGAAGTGGCTCAAGGAATTGCCTGCGCCAGTGGATGTCGCCATCGAGGCCACCAATATCTATCACCAGGACTTCGCCGACCTGGCTTATGCGCAGGGCTGTGTGATCTACATGATCGGCGGCTACGAACTCAGCCATTACCGCAAAGGTGTGAAAGTTCGCGCCAAAACCGATGCGCTGGATGCTCGGTTGTTGGCTCGCTACTTGAACAACGAAGGCCACCAGTTGCACCCGTGGACCCCGCCATCGCCCCTGTATTGCCGGCTTATAAGCCTTTTCCGGCGCCGGGCAGCCTTGGTTCAGGCGCGTGTCAGCCTCAAGCAAAGTTGGTCGAACGAACCGTTGCTCAAAACGGCCTTTGAGAACCAGATAAAGGCCATGCAGCGACTGGAAATCTTGCTTGAGAAAACAATCCAGACGCAATTGGATGCAGCCGGTCTGGGCAGTCAGCTCAAGCGCTGCATGAAAGTCGAAGGAATCGGGCTGTTGAGCGGTGCGCGTTTACTTACGTCGTTTCAGCGTGGAGATTTCAGAAATGCCGATGCCTTCATCGCTTTTCTAGGGCTGGACCTGCGCATATCGGACTCGGGAAAAAAGAAGGGACGCCGCTGCCTGTCTAAGCGAGGTGACCCGGAGGCGCGCCGATTGATGCACAACGCCGCGATGTCGGCGAGCCGCACAGCGGCGTGGAAGGGTTTTTATGGGGCTTTGCGGGCTCGAGGGCTAAGCACAACCGAAGCATTAGTGGCACTGGCCCGCAAGCTTGCCCGAGTGGTATTCGCCCTGTTGAAGAACCAGAGCGAATACTTACCAAAAGGCATCTAAGGGCTAGCCATGCACCATAGAATCTCCCACAAGGTCTAGTTTTTCCTGGACAAATGTCGCAAGACCCACAGCCTCCATCCGTCGGCTTATAACGCATCGATATAAAACTCACAGCCATCCCTCCGGTCAGTTTCAGAGTACCCGCCCTTTTGGCGTGTATGGCTTGACCCCTCCCCAACGGAAAAACCGGTAAGGACTTATGTGCGGATTAGCTGGTGAGTTACGTTTCGATCAACACCCTGCGGACCTTGCGGCCGTAGAGCGCATCACCCATCACTTGGCCCCTCGCGGCCCCGACGCGTGGGGCTTTCATAGCCAGGGCCCAATTGCCCTCGGCCATCGACGCCTGAAAATCATGGACCTGTCCGACGGCTCGGCCCAGCCGATGATCGACAATCAACTGGGCCTGTCACTGGCGTTCAACGGCGCGATCTACAACTACCCGGAATTGCGGGCCGAACTCGAAGGCCTGGGCTACGCCTTTCATTCGGGCGGCGACACCGAAGTGCTGCTCAAGGGCTATCACGCCTGGGGCGAAGCTCTGCTGCCCAAGCTCAACGGCATGTTCGCCTTCGCCATCTGGGAGCGCGACGCCAAGCGGCTGTTCATCGCCCGTGACCGTCTCGGCGTGAAGCCGCTGTACCTGTCTCGCACCGGCCAGCGCCTGCGCTTCGCCTCGGCATTGCCGGCATTGCTCAAGGGCGGCGACATCAACCCGGTGCTCGACCCGGTCGCGCTGAATCACTACCTCAATTTCCACGCGGTCGTCCCGGCGCCTCGCACCTTGCTGGCTGGCATCGAGAAGTTGCCCCCGGCCACTTGGATGCGCGTCGAGGCGGATGGCAGCACCGAGCAGAAAACCTGGTGGACGCTGCCCTACGGCCCCCGGCCCGACGAGCAGAACCTCAACCTGGAAGACTGGATCGAGCGCGTACTGGACAGCACCCGCGAAGCGGTCGCCATCCGCCAGCGCGCCGCCGTCGATGTCGGCGTGCTGCTGTCGGGCGGCGTGGACTCGAGCATGCTCGTGGGCCTGCTGCGCGAAGTCGGCGTTGACGACCTGTCCACCTTCTCCATCGGCTTCCAGGACGCCGGCGGCGAGCGCGGCGACGAGTTTCAATATTCAGACCTGATCGCCAAGCACTACGGCACCCGCCACCATCAGTTGCGCATCGACGAAAAAGAAATCATCGAACAGTTGCCCGCCGCGTTCCGCGCCATGAGTGAACCGATGGTGAGCCACGACTGCATCGCTTTCTACCTGCTCTCGCGGGAAGTGGCCAAGCACTGCAAAGTGGTTCAGAGCGGCCAGGGCGCCGATGAGTTGTTCGCCGGTTACCATTGGTATCCGCAGGTGGATGGCGCCAGCGACCCGTATGCGGCCTATCGCGCGGCGTTCTTCGACCGCACTTACGAGGAATATGCCGCCACCGTTCAACCCAAATGGCTGACGGCCAACGATGCCGCCGGAGACTTCGTCAAGGAGCACTTCGCCCAGCCGGGCGCCGATGCCGCCGTCGACAAGGCCTTGCGCCTGGACAGCACGGTGATGCTGGTGGACGACCCGGTCAAGCGCGTCGACAACATGACCATGGCCTGGGGCCTGGAAGCACGCACACCGTTCCTCGACTACCGTCTGGTGGAGCTTTCCGCTCGGGTGCCGGCCAAATTCAAGCTCCCCGAGGGCGGCAAGCACGTGCTCAAGGAAGCGGCACGCCGGGTGATCCCGAGCGAGGTCATCGACCGCAAGAAAGGCTATTTTCCGGTGCCGGGCCTCAAGCACCTTGAAGGCAACACCCTGGCCTGGGTCCGTGAACTGCTGCTGGATCCGAGCCAGGATCGCGGCCTGTTCAACCCGACCATGCTTGATCGCCTGCTGACCGACCCCAACGGCCAGCTGACGCCGTTGCGCGGTTCGCGGCTGTGGCAATTGGCAGCGCTGAACCTGTGGCTCAGCGAGCAAGGAATCTGACCGATGAAACCCCATTCCACCCTCCACAACCAACGACTCTTGCGCGGCCAACCGCCGTCCTACGAACGCTTGCAGGCACGCCTGGCCGAAGACGGCAGCGAACTCAATGCCGCCCCCATCGCCGTGCATTGCGGCTGGGGCCGGCTGCTGATCGGCCATACGTTCCCGGACCCGGCGACCCTGGCCCAGGAACTGCTCAACGAACAACCCGGCGAACGGGACATCGCCCTGTACGTCGCCGCGCCCCAGCAAGTGCTGGGGCTGGAGCCGGCGCACCTGTTTCTCGATCCGTCCGACACCCTGCGCCTGTGGTTCAGCGATTATCGACAAGCCACGCGAGTATTCCGCGGTTTCCGGATCCGCCGCGCCCAGAACGACAGCGACTGGCAGGCCATCAACCAGCTGTACCAGGCTCGCGGCATGCTGCCCATCGACCCGGAGCGATTGACACCGCGTCATCAAGGTGGCCCGGTCTACTGGCTGGCCGAGGACGACGACACCGGCGCGGTGATTGGCAGCGTCATGGGCCTCAATCACCAGAAAGCCTTCAACGATCCAGAAAACGGCAGCAGTCTCTGGTGCCTGGCGGTGGACCCACAGTGTTCACGCCCCGGCGTTGGCGAGGTGCTGGTGCGCCACCTCATCGAGCATTTCATGAGCCGGGGCTTGAGCTACCTCGACCTGTCGGTACTGCACGATAATCGGATGGCGAAAAACCTCTATGCCAAACTCGGTTTCCGCAGCCTCCAGACCTTCGCCATCAAGCGCAAGAATGGCATCAACCAGCCGTTGTTCCTTGGGCCCGGCCCCGAGGCGCAATTCAACCCCTATGCGCGGATCATCGTCGAGGAAGCGCATCGTCGCGGCATCGAAGTGCAAGTGGACGACGCCGAGGCCGGCCTGTTCACCCTGATGCACGGCAGCCGCCGGATTCGCTGCCGGGAATCGCTGAGCGACCTGACCAGCGCAATCAGCATGACGCTGTGCCAGAACAAGAGCCTGACCCACAAAGTGCTGAAAAACGCTGGCCTGAACCTGCCGGCCCAACAGCTGGCGGGCAATGCCGACGACAACCTGGCGTTTCTCGATGAGCATGAACGGGTGGTCGTGAAGCCGTTGGACGGCGAACAGGGCCAAGGCGTGGCGGTGGACCTGCGCA
Organism: Pseudomonas algeriensis; assembly: GCF_048847255.1. NCBI lineage: Bacteria > Pseudomonadati > Pseudomonadota > Gammaproteobacteria > Pseudomonadales > Pseudomonadaceae > Pseudomonas > Pseudomonas algeriensis. The sequence goes on from NZ_JBKKRK010000029.1 coordinate 4,290, forward strand.
CGATCGAAGAAGTACAGGCCGCCATCGAAGCTGCCCGGCGGTTTGACAGCCGGGTATTGCTAGAAAGCTTCCACGAAGGGTTGGACTTGCGAATCCTCGTGATCGGTTTTGAAGTGGTGGCCGCGGCAATCCGTCGCCCGGCCGAGGTGATCGGCGACGGGCAGCACACCATCGGCGCGCTCATAGAAGCCCAGAGCCGACGGCGCCAGGCCGCTACCGGCGGTGAGAGCAAGATCCCGATGGATGCCGAAACCGAGCGCACCTTGAGCGCGGCCGGTTATGCCTACGACAGCGTGCTGCCCAAGGGTGAGCATCTGTTCGTACGGCGCACGGCGAACCTGCATACCGGTGGCGTCCTGGAGGACGTGACCGCCATCCTCCATCCGACCCTGGCCGATGCGGCGGTTCGTGCAGCACGGGCCCTGGACATCCCGATGGTCGGCCTGGACCTGCTCGTCCCGGCGGCTGATCAACCGGAATACGTGTTCATCGAAGCCAACGAACGCGCCGGGCTGGCCAATCACGAACCGCAACCCACCGCAGAGCGTTTTGTGGACTTGTTGTTTCCCCATAGCCAAGCGGTGGTCTGAGATTTCTGTGGCGAGGGAGCTTGCTCCCGCTGGGCCGGGCCGGCCATTAGCGCGAGGCGGCCCCGCTGACTCACTTAGTGCTCCGATTTGAGCTCAAGGCGACTGCTTCGCAGTCGAGCGGGAGCAAGCTCCCTCGCCACGGGTCTCTCGTTCCAATATTTCGCGAGGAGTTTCCATGATCAGTAAGATTCCCGAACCGAATCTCGAATACCTGCAGAAAGTCTTGCTGGAAATGCTCGCCATTCCCAGCCCTACCGGTTTCACCGACACCATTGTCCGTTACGTCGCCGAGCGCCTCGAAGAGCTGGGCATTCCTTTCGAAATGACCCGGCGCGGCACCATCCGCGCCACCCTCAAGGGCCGCAAAAGCAGCCCCGACCGCGCGGTGTCGGCGCACCTGGACACCATTGGCGCCTCGGTCCGGGCCATCAAGGACAACGGTCGCCTGACACTGGCGCCCGTGGGTTGCTGGTCGAGCCGGTTTGCCGAGGGCAGCCGGGTCAGCCTGTTTACCGATACGGGCGTGATTCGCGGCAGCGTCCTGCCGTTGATGGCGTCCGGTCACGCGTTCAATACCGCCGTGGATGAAATGCCCATCAGTTGGGACCACATCGAACTGCGCCTGGATGCCTACTGCGCCACCCGCGCCGATTGCGAGACCCTGGGCGTGGGCATCGGCGACTACGTGGCCTTCGATCCCTTGCCCGAATTCACCGAAAGCGGCCATATCAGCGCCCGTCACCTGGATGACAAGGCCGGGGTCGCCGCGTTGTTGGCGGCGCTGAAGGCCATCGTCGACAGCGGCGAAGAGCTGCTGATCGATTGCCATCCGCTGTTCACCATCACCGAGGAGACCGGCAGCGGCGCGGCCGCCGCGCTGCCCTGGGACGTCAGTGAGTTCGTCGGGATCGACATCGCACCGGTCGCGCCGGGCCAGCACTCCAGCGAACACGCCGTAAGCGTGGCGATGCAGGATTCCGGCGGCCCTTACGACTACCATCTGTCGCGGCACTTATTGAAACTAGCCAAGGAAAACGAACTGCCGGCGCGCCGTGACCTGTTTCGCTACTACTTCAGTGACGCCCATTCCGCGATCACCGCCGGCCACGACATCCGCACCGCCCTGCTCGCTTTCGGCTGCGACGCCACCCATGGCTACGAACGCACCCACATCGACAGCCTGGCGGCTCTCAGCCGTCTGCTCGGCGCCTACATCCTCAGCCCGCCGGTGTTTGCCAGCGATGCGCAACCGGCCCAGGGTTCACTGGACCGCTTCAGCCATCAGATCGAACACGATGCACAAATGGAAAGCGACACCCGGGTGCCTTCTGTGGACAGCCTGATTGGGCAGCGTTCCGATAGCTGATCCCACATGCTCACTATTCCATCAAGAACACGCTCGCTCCCACGACAGACTTCAATGCACTGAGGCCCTGTGGGAGCGAGCTTGCTCGCGATGAGGCCAGAGCAGACATGAGAAAGCCCGGGCTAGCCGCCACAGCTCATCCGCCGTAGCATCCGCCCAATATTTAGCGGAGCCCTATCATGCTGATCCCCCACGACCAACTCGAAGTCGACACCCTCACCCGCCTGATCGAGGATTTCGTCACCCGTGACGGGACCGACAATGGCGACGACACGCCTTTGGAAACCCGCGTCCTGCGGGTCCGCCAGGCCCTGACCAAAGGCCAGGCAATGATTGTCTTCGATCCGGAAAGCGAACAATGCCAATTGATGCTCAAGCACGACGTGCCCAAGCATCTATTCGATTGAACAGGCCTTGCGTGCCGCCTGGGCCTTTTTTCTCTGGATCTTGTCGTAGATTTCGGAACGATGCACTTCGACGTGTCGAGGCGCCTCCACGCCGAAACGCACGGTGCTGCCGCTGACCGACAGCACGCGCACGGAAATATTGTCACCGATGGAAATCAACTCGCCCACTGCGCGGCTTAATACGAGCATGGTTCTTGTCCTTAAGAGTGTCTGGACCTTGACCATGCCCGGCCTGTTTTCCATGCACAAGATACCGGCGCGAATTCAGTATTCCCCTACACATAGGGATCCTTGTAACTGAAGGAAATGTCCTGCAAAAAACGTTTATCGAAGCCGATCAAGGTCCCGTGAATCGCGGCCCGAAGAGAATTATTCCCGCCCCCATTACACAGAGCGCCACGCCGATCCAGTCGGAAGCCAGCGGCCGCGCGCGCTCGATGACCGCCAGCCAGCCGATGGACGCGACGATATAGATCCCACCATAGGCGGCATAGGCGCGACCGGCATACGTGGCTTCGATACGAGTCAGCAACAGGGCGAACAATGTCAGGCTGAGTAACGCCGGCGCGATCCACCAGGCGCTCTTGCCCAGGCGCAACCACATCCAGAAGGCATAGCACCCGGCGATTTCAAAGAGCGCGGCAAGGAAAAACCACAGGTAATTGAGCATGGAGCGGTCCATCAGGAGGGCACGAGGCGCCATCCTGATGGATGCCGGGAAGGCAGGTCAACTTGGGGACTGTCGCGCCTTGGCGCGCATTTTGTCTGCCATGGCGGTCATTTCGTCGTAGAGCAGCTGTGGGTTTTTCTGCTTCAACGTCCAGGCCGCGCGCCCCTGTTCGTGGGGCAGGATCATGAACTGGCCCTCGGCAACGTGCTGGTAGATGTAGTCGGCGATGTCAGCGGCACTGATCGGCGAGCTCTCCAGCAATTTACCGACCTGGGCTTTCATGGCGGGAGTCGGCCCGCGGAACGAGTCCAGCAGGTTGGTCTGGAAGAACGACGGGCAGACCACGTGCACACCGATTTCCTGCTGCGCCAGTTCGATCAGCAGGCTTTCCGACAACGCCACCACGCCGGCCTTGGCCACGTTGTAGTTGCTCATGGCCGGGCCTTGCATCAGGGCCGCCATGGAGGCGATGTTGATGATTTTGCCACGGCTTTTTTCCAGCAGTGGCAGGAACGCCTTGCAGCCCTTGACCACCCCCATCAGGTTGATCGCGATCTGCCAGTCCCAATCCTCGAGGGACAGTTCGCTGAAGAATCCACCCGACGCCACGCCAGCGTTGTTGACGATGATGTCGATGCCGCCAAGTTTTTCTTCGCAAGCCTGGGCAAACGCGGTGAGCTGGCTGTAGTCACGCACGTCGCAACGTTGCACAAAGCCGTCGCCGCCCGCTTCGCGAACCAGCCTGAGGGTTTCCTGCAGGCCCGGTTCACTGACATCAGACAAGGCCAGGCGCCAGCCTTCGCGGGCCCAGCGCAGCGCGATTTCGCGACCCAGGCCAGAGCCAGCACCGGTGATCATCATGCGATTTTGCATAGGGAAACAGCCTTGTTGTTCCGGGAGAGATGGGCCGAGTGTAGCGAAGGAGCCGGCCCGACCCACGTTCCATCATCTTGCTGAATGGCGAGGGCAAACCATGACAGTTGATGGGGTTGAAACCTTGGCAAGAGATGGCGTCAACCCGCGCGCAATGGCGACGACAAAAAACTTTGAATTTTTTACAGGACGTTACGGTCGGAGTTTATAAGCCGCCCGGATTTAATGCATGCGCGCTGGCAGTTGAAAGTTTCATCACTCCAGAACTGACCAATAAGGAAATCAACAATGGGCACTATACTTATCATCATCCTGATCCTCCTGCTGATCGGTGGCCTTCCGGTCTTCCCGCACTCCAGAAGTTGGGGTTACGGCCCGTCCGGTATCATCGGCGTAGTATTGGTGGTGCTGTTGATCCTGCTGTTACTTGGCAAGATATAGATCCCCAAGCGCAAAAAAAAAGAGGCCTCCAAGGCCTCTTTTTTATTCACCGGTTATCAGTCCGGCTTGCCGTCGATAACGCCGGCGGTGTTATCCAACAAACTCTTTGTCGCGGTTTGCAGGAACGATTCAAGCTTGAGTTTCATCTCGGCAGTTTCGGGTGCATCCGGAATGACTTCTGCCCGCGGGTTCGCACCGAGTTCATAGCGATACATCTTGGGCGCCATTTCTTTCTCTTTTGGCAGCACCAGGATCTTGTCGTCGCGAATGATCGCCGTGGTCTGCTCGCTACCGGACGGCTTGATCACGCCGAAACCGGTATCGCCTTGCGGCAGGTTCAGCAGGTCACGGCCCCAACATTGATTGCGCACTTCCCCGCCGAGGCGGCCCATGATGGTCGGGACGATATCGACCTGGGTGCCCACGGTGTGATTGCGCTGGCCAAACTTCTCCTGCACGCCCGGTCCGATCAGCAGCATCGGCACGTTGAAGCGGCCCAGGTCCATTTCGGTGATCTGGCGCTCGTTGCCGAAACCATGGTCGCCGACCACCACGAACAGGGTTTCCTTGAAGTAAGGCTCTTTGCGGGCCTTCTCGAAGAACTGGCCCAGCGCCCAATCGGAGTAACGCATGGCGGTCAGGTGTTCGTTCAGGCTGCCACGGTCAGTCACGCGCTCCACCGGCAACGGCGTTGGCAGCGCGTAGGGCGTGTGGTTGGACAGGGTTTGCAACAACGCATAGAACGGCTTGCCATTCTCCCGTGCCTTGAGCTCGATCAGGCCACGGTCGAACATGTCCTGGTCCGACACGCCCCAGGTCGGATCGGAGAACACTGGGTTCACGAAGTCGTTACGGCCAATGAACGTGGTCATGCCCTGGCTGCTGAAGAAGCCCGACTGGTTGTCCCAGGCGAAGTCGCCGTTATAGACATACACGTCGTCATATTCACGGGCGCTGAGCAGCTGCGGCAAGCCCGACAGCTTGTGACTGCCTTCCGGCGTCTGCATCAGGTATTCGAAACCTGGCAGGTTCGGGAAGCAGGCCATGGTGGCGAACATACCTTGGTGGGTGTGCGTGCCATTGGAGAAGAAGCGGTCGAACAGCAGGCCCTCCTTGGACAGCTTGTCCAGGTAAGGCGTGATGTTGCCCGGCGCGCCAAGGGCGCCCACGGAATGACCGGCCATGCTTTCCATCAGGATCACGACGACGTTCTTGATCGGCAGCGTCTTGTCGGCAGGCGGCGTGTAGTCGCGACGCACGGCGGCCGTCTCGGCGTCCACCAGCTTGTCGTCAGCCATCACCAGCATGTCGCGCACGGTCTGCTGCGCCAGCGGCTGCTCAAGAGTGGCTTTCCAGATGTTGTCACGGTCTTCGGACATCCGGCTCTTCGCCGCTGCCACCAGCGACAGCGTGCCGTTGAGACCCAACTGGTTGGCGAAGTTGGAATCAGTGGTGTAGACGTCACCCCAACGCAGCGGTGGCCCTTGGCGCAGGGTGCCACGCGCAGCGGCCACGGCCACCAGCAGGCAAACCAGGAACACGGCGACACGGCCATACCACGGCGCGATCTGGCGCGTGCCGATGCTGCCGCCACTGAAAGGCCCACGCGGCCGTGTGGCACGATCGGCGCCCTTGAACGCCAGGCTCAGGATGATGGTGCCGCCCACCCAGGCCAGCAGGTAACGAACCACGGGAAAACCATACCAGAGCATGCTCGCCACGGTTTTGGGGTCTTCCTTCACGTACTGGAAGACCAGGCCGTTGAGGCGCTGGTGAAACTCACGGTAGAAGTCCATCTCCATCAAGCCCAGGAACAGCGCGATGCTGGAGGTGACCGTCAGCCAGAAACGAAAGAATCCACGTGCCGCCATGGCCCGCGCGCTGAACAATGCCAGCAGCAGCGGAATGCAGAGATAGACGACCAGGCGCAAGTCGAAACGCAGCCCATTGATAAAAGCTTCCACGAAGGTCGAGGCTGGGGTATCGAGGATCATCTGGCGGTTGTAGACCAGCAGCGCCACGCGCAGCAGGCTGAGCATGATCATCATCACCAGGGCACAGAGCAGCGTGTAGGCCAGGTGCGATTTGACGGTCGGTTGCAGCAGGCGATGCGTGGTGCGCTGCTGACTCAGGGCGTCCGGGATTGCCATGTCGTTTTAGGACCTATTGGAAGTGGGGTCGAAAGTAGGAACAACAGCGCGCCCTCTGTTGAGCCATTCAAGGCCGGGGCTTGCGCGAAAGCGCAAATCTTGCACGAACGGTCATGGCATTGCCATTAATAACCGCCGCAATAAAAGCGCGTGGGATTGTCTGCAAGGTTTCGTGAAAATTTTGTTGATTGAATATTTGGCAACACAAAAGGGCCAGCGCCTAGTGGCGAGGGAGCTTGCTCTCTCGCCACAGGAGCAGACTGTCGCTGATGTCAGTCGTTGCTCGGCTTGTTGATCGCCTGCAGCACGTATTGCGGCATGGCGAACGCACCGATATGAATCTCGGGGTTGTAGTAGCGCGTCACGATACCGCTGCCGGCAAAACGCTCGCGCAGGGTTTCGCGGGATAGCTTGCGGTAAGCGGCGTTGGTCGAACCCCAGGCAAAGGTCATGGCGCCGCCGATATAGGTCGGCACGGCGGCCTGGTAGAAATGCCAGTCGGCGAACAGGCCGTGCAAGCGCCCGGCGGTGGTCTGGACTTCGCCCAACTGCATGAACGGCGTGCCGTTCTGAGTGACCAGGATCCCGCCTTCATTGAGGCAGCGGTGGCATGCCTGGTAGAAGTTCTCCGAGAACAGCACTTCGCCCGGACCGATCGGGTCAGTGGAGTCGGAAATGATGACGTCGAATTTTTCCTGGGTCGTGGCAACGAAACGCATGCCATCGTCAATCACCAGGTTCAGGCGCGGGTCGTCATAGGCGCCCTTGGAATGGTTCGGCAAAAACTCCTTGCACATGTCCACCACCGTGCCGTCGATCTCCACCATGGTGATGTGCTCGATGCCCACATGCTTGGTCACTTCCCGCAGCATGCCGCCGTCACCACCGCCGATGATCAGCACGCGCTTGACCGCGCCATGGGCCAGGATCGGCACGTGGGTCAACATCTCGTGGTAGATATATTCATCGGCTTCGGTGGTCTGGATCACGCCGTCCAGGGCCATGACCCGGCCCATGCGCGGGTTTTCGAAAATCACCAGGTGCTGGTGCTCGGTGCGCACTTCATGCAGCAGCTTGTCCATGCGAAAACGCTGGCCATAGCCTTCGTAGAGGGTTTCAAGGTAATCGCCGGTCGGGGTGGTCGTCATGGTCAGGTGCTCCGATAAATACGCGGTTGGCCAGTGAGGCTCGCAAAGGCGCGCATTCTACGACGCTGGGGATGACAGGTCGAACCTTCAACTGTCTGACGACACAACGCAGCCTTTGTGGCGAGGGAGCAAGCTCCCTCCCCATGGTTTTTTAGTTGAATTTGCGTCCGAGCCCAGCCGGCACGCCTTCGATGGTGGTGTCTTCCCACGGCCCGTTCGGGCTGACGGAACGGCTCCAGCCATTGTTCCAGCGATAGTAGGTGCGCTGGCGGTAGAAAGTATTGGTCTGATTATCCAGCACGTAGACCCCGAGCTTGGCATCCCAATGGCTGTTGCCGCCGGGTGGGGGCGCGAAACTGGCGGAGGTACGCGGCACTGGCTTGGCCGGTTTGTTCGGGGTCACCGGTTTGCCGGGGGCGGTCGACGGTGCTGGCTTGGTGGTCGGTGTCGACGGCGGTATGGGCGGCAGCGGCGCCGAAGGTTCGGGCGGACGCTGGACCGCACAAGCGCTCAGGCCCAGGACGAGCGTGAGCAGTGTGATACGAGCGATGGCGGTCATGGGGCGAGTTCCTGTCATTGGTCCGGACTGTCGATGGTCAATTGCTGCGGTGCGGTGGTACTGCTCGCCAAGGGCTGGCTGCGACCGATCCACTCGCCGGCGGTCGGTTGACCGGCCCGGGATATACGCGCCACCAGTTGGACTTCGGGGAAGTTCGACAGTTTCAGCTGCGGCATCATTGCGTCCGCGTCGCCCAACTCGACGCTGGCCGGCAGGTCGGCGACGGTCAGGCGCTTGGCCGCCAGCGGCGCCGGCGGGCCGGAAACGGCGCGGGCGAAAATGAACACGCTGTCGCCCGGCTGCACCTTCGCCTTGAGCGCCGGAGCCAGGTCGACGCGAACCTTGAGCAGTGCCACGGCCTTGACCGTCGGCGCCTGGGCGAGCTTGCCCCCACTGGCCTGGAGCTTCTCGGTGGCCCGGGTGATGCCGCCCTGCAACGCTTCGCGGGATCTATCGCCTTCAGGCAATTGCGCCAGCAAGCGTTCCCAATAATCGATCGCTTCCTGATAACGCTCGCCTTCAAACGCGGCGATGCCCAACAGGCCAAGGCTGGTCACTTCCTTGGGGTCGAGCTTCAGCGCTTCGTCGGTCAGGGCCTGGACTTTATCCGACCATTTCTTGCCATCGGCAAAGTACTGCGCCTGCGCCCATTGGCCCAACAGCTCCGGTTGACGACCCGCGACCGCCACGGTGCGTTCGAAAATCTTCGCCGCGTCCGCCGGCCTATCCTGCGCCATGTAGGTCCGACCGAGGAAATACAAGCCCTCGGCGGAATCCGGTTGTGCCGCCACCGCACGCTCCAGGCGCAGGGTCATCTCCTCCATGGACTGCGGCGCCTGGGCGAATTCGCGGGTCAGTTCGACTTTGTCGATGGCACCGAAATGCAGGTACAACGCCAGGCCCAACACCGGCACCAGCACAGCGGCGAGAAGCGGCAACGGCTTGCCCAGGCGTGATTCACGCGGCGCATCGGCGCCTTCGGTATCAGCCAGCAATTCTCGGGCGGCCTCGGCGCGCCCGGTGTCCAGTTGGGACGCGTTGAGCACGCCCTCTTCCCGCTCGGCCTGCAGTTCGGCAACCCTCTCCTGATACAGCGCCACGTTCAGCGCGGTGCGATCTTCTTCCAATTGGGCGCGACGGCCACGTAACACGGGGATCAACAGAAAACTCAGGGCGACCAGGAGAAGCAGACCTGCGGCGAGCCAGAAATCAATCATGCTTGGTTTTATCCAACAGTTGGTCGAGGCGCTGGCGCTCTTCGACAGAAAGCGTATCCGGGGCGGCGCTGCGCTGCACCCGACGGCGGCGCACGATCACCGCGATCACCACGAAACCACCCAGCAGCAGCCCGGCGGGGCCGAACCAGAGCAGCGCGGTCTTGGAAGACAGGGCCGGGTTGTAGCGCACGAACTCACCGTAGCGATCCACCATGAAATCGATGATTTGCTGGTTGTCCTTGCCCTCGCCGAGCATCCGGAAGATTTCCTTGCGCAAATCGGTCGCGATCGGCGCGTTGGAATCGGCGATGTCCTGATTCTGACATTTGGGGCAGCGCAACTCCTTGGTCAGCTCGCGAAACCGCTCGCGCTCCGCATCATTGGCGAATTCATAGGTATCGATGGCGGCATGGGCCACACCCGACAGACTCAAGCCGAGGACAGCGGCGGCTAACCAGCGCTTCATGGCTTGGCCTCATCCACCAGGGCCTGGTATTTGCCAGCCAGTTTTTCGCGCCAGACCTGTTCGTCAATCACACCGACGAACTTGTCGCGGATGATGCCCTTGGCGTCGATGAAGAAGGTTTCCGGCGCGCCGTACACACCCAGGTTCAGGCCGAGGGTGCCCTCCTCGTCGCGGATATCGAGCTGATATGGGTTGTGGAATTCAGCCAGCCATTTCAAGGCGTCGGCGTTGACGTCCTTGTAGTTGACGCCGTAGATCACCACGCCATTCTGGGCCAGCTTGTTCAGCACCGGATGCTCGACCCGGCAGGAAATGCACCAGGTACCCCACACGTTGACCAACGCCGGCTTGCCCTGCAGGTCGGCGTGGGTCAGGGTCCTGTCGCCTTGTACCGAGGGCAGGGAAAATTCCGGGAACGGCTTGCCGATCAGCGCCGAGGGCAACTCCGACGGATTCAAGAACAGCCCCCGGTAGAGGAACACCGCAACCATCAGGAACAGCGCCAGCGGCAATACCATCAACCAACGTTTCATGCAGTGGCTCCTGTCACGCCCAGCGCTTCACGCACCCGGGTCTTCACTTTGACGCGATAACGACGATCCAGCGCCGCCAGGACTCCGCCCAGGCCGGTCAGCAAGCCACCGAACCAGATCCAGCGCACGAACGGCTTGACGTGGACGCGCACCGCCCAGGCACCATCGCCCAGGGATTCGCCCAGCGCGACATAGAGATCACGGGTGAAACCAGCATCGATCCCGGCTTCGGTCATCACCGAGTTCTGCACCGTGTAGAGGCGTTTCTCCGGGTGCAGCACGGTAATTTCCTGGCCGTTGCGAAGGACCCGCACGGTGCCCTTGTCGGAGGTGAAGTTAGGCCCCTCGAAATGCTTGGCGCCCTCGAAGACGAACTGGTAGCCGCCCAGGTCCATGGATTCGCCCGGCGACAGGCGCAGGTCACGTTCGGCACTGTTCTGGCTGGACAGCACCACGCCCAGGGCGCAAACGGCGATGCCCAGGTGGGCGAGTTGCATGCCCCAATAACTGCGGGTCAGGGTCGGCAGGCCCTTGATCAGGCCTTTGTGACGGGTCTTGTCGAAGACGTCCCGAACGCCGGCCAGCAACACCCAGGCGGCCAGGACGAAGGTTGCCAGCACGGCCCAGTTGAAGTCGCCGTAGGCGATCCCGGCCACCACGGCCAGGGCAGCCGTGCCCAACAGCACCGGTGTCAGCATGCCCATCAGCCATTTGACCGGCGTGTCTTTCCAGCGCACCAGCACGCCGACGGCCATCACCACCATGAGGATCGCCATCAGCGGTATGAACAATGCGTTGAAATACGGCGGGCCAACCGACAGCTTGGCGCCGGACAACGCATCGAGCACCAGCGGGTACAGCGTGCCCAGCAGGATCATCGACGCCGCCACCACCAGCACCAGGTTGTTGCCCAACAGCAGGGTTTCCCGGGACCAGAGGTTGAAGCCGACCTGGCTCTTGACCACCGGCGCGCGCAGGGCGAACAGCGTCAGCGAACCGCCGACCACGACCATCAGGAACATCAGGATGAACACGCCACGCTCCGGGTCCGAGGCGAAGGCATGCACCGACGTCAGCACGCCGGAACGCACGAGGAAGGTTCCCAGCAGGCTCAAGGAGAATGCCGCGATGGCCAGCAGGACCGTCCAGCTCTTGAATACCCCGCGCTTTTCCGTGACCGCCAGGGAATGGATCAGGGCCGTGCCGACCAGCCATGGCATGAACGAGGCGTTTTCCACCGGGTCCCAGAACCACCAGCCGCCCCAGCCGAGTTCATAGTAGGCCCACCACGAGCCGAGGGTGATGCCGATGCCGAGAAAGGCCCAGGCAACAATGGTCCATGGGCGCGACCAGCGAGCCCAAGCGGCATCGAGGCGACCACCGAGCAACGCGGCGATGGCGAACGCGAAGGCCACGGAAAAACCGACGTACCCCATGTACAGCATCGGCGGATGGACAATCAGGCCTATGTCCTGGAGCAACGGATTCAGGTCGCGACCGTCGGTCGGCACCTGGGGCAGGATGCGCTCGAACGGGTTGGACGTGACGATCAAAAACAGCAGGAAACCGGTGCTGATGATGCCCATCACCGCCAATACCCGGGCCAGCATCACCTGGGGCAATTGCCGAGAGAACACCGACACGGCAAAGGTCCAGCCGGCGAGGATCAAGGCCCAGAGCAACAACGAACCTTCGTGGGCGCCCCACACCGCGCTGAACTTGTAGTACCAGGGCAAGGCGCTGTTGGAGTTGCTGGCGACGTACTCAACGGAAAAGTCGTCGGCCATGAACGCGTAGGTCAGGCAGGCGAAGGCAAACAGCATGAACGCGAACTGTCCCCATGCCGCTGGCTGGGCGAGGCTCATCCACAGACGGTCACCACGCCAGGCGCCGAGCAATGGAACCACGGCCTGCACCAGGGAGAAACACAGGGCCAGGATCATCGCCAGATGGCCCAGCTCGGGGATGAAGATACCGGTGGTCATCTTATCAACCCTCCTTCGCGGGCGCGGGCGCGGGCGCCGATTGGCCGCTGTCTTTCAGGGCCTTGGTCACTTCCGGCGGCATGTACTTCTCGTCGTGCTTGGCCAGCACTTCGTCGGCCACCACCACTCCGTCTGCATTGAGCTTGCCCAGGGCGACGATGCCCTGCCCTTCGCGGAACAGGTCAGGGAGAATGCCGCGGTAGGTGATGGTCACGGTCTTGTTGAAGTCGGTGACGTTGAACCTCACGTCCAGCGAATCGCCGGAACGCACCAGCGACCCCTGCTCCACCATGCCGCCGGCGCGGATGCGAGTGTCCTTGGGCGCCTCTCCGCTGGCAATCTGCGTCGGGGTATAGAACAGGTTGATGTTCTGCTGCAGGGCGCTCAGGGCCAGGCCGACCGCCGCGCCGACGCCGACCAGGATCGCCAGAATGATGACAAGACGTTTTTTGCGCAGCGGATTCACTGACCATTCTCCCGGCGCAGACGACGCGCCTCTTGTTGCAGATACCGCTTGCGGGCCAGGATCGGCGCCGCCACGTTGAGAGCCAGCACCGCCAGGCAAATGCCGTAGGCTGACCAGACATACAAGCCGTGATGGCCCATGGCGAGGAAATCGCCGAATGACGCGAAACTCATCGAGCGGCCTCCAGGCTGTTCTGTACTTCGGCTTTCACCCAGCTGGCCCGGGACTCGCGCTTGAGCACTTCCAGGCGCATGCGCAGCAGCAGCACCGCGCCGAAGAAGCAATAGAACCCCAGCGCGGTCAGCAACAGCGGCAGCCACATCTCCACCGGCATCGCCGGTTTTTCGGTGAGGGTGAAGGTCGCGCCCTGGTGCAGGGTGTTCCACCACTCCACCGAGTACTTGATGATCGGAATGTTGATCACCCCGACGATCGCCAGCACCGCACAGGCCTTGGCGGCGCTGTCACGATTGCTGATGGCGTTGCCCAGCGCAATAAGACCGAAGTACAGGAACAGCAGGATCAGCATCGACGTCAGTCGTGCATCCCAGACCCACCACGAACCCCAGGTCGGCTTGCCCCAGATGGCCCCGGTGACCAGCGCCACGGCGGTCATCCAGGCGCCGATGGGCGCGGCGCATTGCAGGGCTACGTCGGCCAGTTTCATTTTCCATACCAGCCCGACCACGCCGCATACCGCCAGCATCACGTAGATCGACTGGGCCAGCATCGCCGTCGGGACATGGATATAGATAATGCGGAAGCTGTTGCCTTGCTGATAGTCCGGCGGCGCGAACGCCAGGCCCCAGACCACGCCGATGCCGATCAGCAACAGGGCGGCGATGCTCAACCAGGGCAGCATTTTGCCACTGATGCCGTAGAACCACTTGGGTGAGCCGAGCTTGTGAAACCAGGTCCAGTTCATTGCAGATTCCATCACGGTTGCGGCTCGCTATCGCGAACCGCTGGGGCGGCCTTTACTTCCTGGGAAGTGGTCAACTCCTGACCAGGCCTCATTATTATTCGCCGACGCTGATCTTCAGGCCAGCGGCTATTGCAAAGGGTGTCAGGGTTATCGCCAGGGCGGTCAGGCTCCCAAGCCACAGCAGATAACCGGTTGCCGGCATGCCTTGCAGTGCCGCTTGCAAGGCGCCACTTCCAAGGATCAATACCGGTATGTACAGCGGCAGAATCAGCAGGGCCAGCAACAAGCCTCCGCGCTTGAGCCCCACAGTCAGCGCCGCGCCTACCGCGCCGAGCAGGCTCAGCACCGGCGTGCCCAGCAACAGCGACAACAGCAGCACCGGCATGCAGGCCGCGGGCAAGCCCAGCATCATCGCCATCAACGGCGAGAGCAGCACCAGCGCCAGGCCGGAAAAAACCCAGTGTGCCAGTACCTTGGCCAAAACCAGAAGGGCCAGGGGGTGCGACGAAAGGACCCACTGTTCCAGGGATCCGTCCTCGAAATCACTGCGGAAAAGCCCGTCCAGCGAGAGCAGGACCGATAAAAGCGCTGCCACCCAGACCAATCCAGGCGACAACGTTTGCAACAATTGAGTCTCCGGGCCGACCGCAAGCGGGAACAAGGCGATGACGATTGCGAAGAATACCAACGGGTTGGCCAGTTCGGCCGGACGACGGAATAACAGGCGCGCCTCACGGGCGAGCAACAAGCCAAAGACACTCATACCGCCCAGTTCCCCAGGTCGATGCTGCGATAACCGGAGGGCATCCGGGCCAAGGTGTGGTGCGTGGTGAGCAACACCATGCCGCCGTTTTCGCAATGGCCGGCCAGGTGCTGTTCAAGTTGCGCCACGCCCTGCTTGTCCAGAGCGGTGAACGGCTCGTCGAGGATCCACAGTGGCGGGCTGTCCAGGTACAGCCGGGCCAGGGCCACGCGGCGCTGCTGGCCGGCCGACAGGGTATGGCTCGGAACGTCCTCGAAACCTTTCAATCCCACCGCCGCCAATGCCCGCCAGATCGCCTCGCTCCCAGCCGGACGATGCAGCGCGCAGAGCCAACTCAGGTTCTCTTCGGGGGTCAGCAGGTCCTTGATGCCGGCGGCATGGCCGATCCAGAGCAGGTTGCGTGCCAGCTCGCTACGCTGGCTGTGCAGCGGCTGGCCATTGAGCAGGATCTCGCCGGCGGTGGGCTGCATCAACCCGGCCAGCAGGCGCAACAGGCTGGTCTTGCCACTGCCGTTGGGGCCACTGATCTGTACCATATCGCCAGGCGAGAGTCTCAATTCGAGATTTTCGAAAAGCAGTCGCAGATCTCGCTCACAGGCGAGGCCGACGGTTTGCAGGAGAGGACTGGTCAAGGGATCACGAGCCTTATACGGTTCAAGTCGGCAGTGCGGCAGCCGTTAAAGTGATGCAGCATAGATGCATTGACGGCCCGATCCACAGAGCTGCGTCAAACAATTGCAAGGTTTTGCCACTCTCTGGAAGGCGGGCGGCATTATACATGTGAAGTTCTTCTCTCAAGAGCGCTGATTTCCCCAAGGTAATACCGCAGATGACAGGCGACATGAACATCCCGCCGCTGCCCCAGCCCACGGCAACGACACGTATGCCGGCGGTCACGGGCGAGTTGCTCAAGCTGCTGGCACCGGCCGAGGGATTGATCGGTCCGGGCCAGACCGCCAAGGCCGAGGTGCTGTCGCTCAAGCAGGCGGACCAGGCTTTCCAACTGCTGCTCAAGGTCACGCTGGAGAGCGGCCGGCAGGCCACCGTACAAGCCACCAGCACCCAGCCGCTGCCCCAGGGCACCAGCCTGGCCGTGACTCAGCCTTCGGCCAGCAACCTGGCGATTACCGTGCAGCAGGCCCTCGCCTCCAGCGTCGCCGCCCTGACCCGGATCGACACCGCGCAATTGCCCGTGGGCACTTTGTTGCAGGGCAAAGTGCTGACCAGCCAGGCCTTGCCGCAACAGCCCGGTCAACCGGCGGTGTATCGCTCGCTGGTAAGCCTGCTCAACACCGCCCAGGCCGGCAGCACCCTGGACATCGACAGCCCGCAGCCGCTGCGCATCGGCATGCTGTTGAGCGCCCAGGTACAGGATGCTCAGACATTGAAATTCGTGCCCTTGAGCAATCGCCAGGAGCAATTGGCGGTGAGCCAGCAATTGGTGACCCAAGTGAGCCGCCAGGGCTCGCTCGACAGCCTGCTCACCGCCCTGCAAAACCTTCCCGCCAGCGATGACGCCGGCCCCGAACTGCGCGCGGCGGTGACACGCCTTCTGGCTGGCCTGCCGGACGTACAACAACTGAGCACACCCAAGGGTTTGGCCCAAGCCATGGTCGCCAGCGGCGTGTTCCTGGAAAGCAAGCTGCTGGCCGGCCAACCGCCAAGCCTGGCCCCGGACATGAAAGGCGACCTGCTGAAACTGATCGCCCAACTGACACCCGCCCTGCCCGCTTCCACCAACCTCTCCGCGGTCATCGCCGCCAACACCCTGGCCCAGGCATTGCCCAGCTTCGTGCGCAGCGCCCTGGGGATGCTCGGCCAGGTCAGCGCCAAGCCACAACCCACCGGCTTTCCGCTGCCCGCCAGATTATTGAAAGGTCAGGATGAAGAAGGTGACCTGGAGCATCTGCTGCGCCTGGCGGCCGCCGCCGTGTCACGCCTGCAAAGCCATCAGCTGTCCAGCCTGGAGCAAACCGGGCTGACCGATGACGGCCGGTTGATGAGCACTTGGCAACTGGAGATTCCGATGCGCAACCTGCAGGACATCGTGCCGTTGCAGGTCAAGTTCCAGCGCGAGGAAACCGCCGCCCGGGAACAACCGGACGAACGCCGCGAACAAACCGAACCGAAACAGCAGCTCTGGCGGGTCGAGCTGGCCTTCGACATGGAACCGCTGGGGCCGCTGCAGATCCAGGCCCAGTTGCTCAGTGGCAGCCTGTCCAGTCAGCTGTGGGCAGAACGAGCGTACACCGCGGGCCTGATCGAAAGGAACCTGACCGCATTGCGCGAGCGCCTTGTGACGTGCGGGTTGAATGTCGGCGACCTCGACTGCCACCTCGGCACCCCGCCCCAAGGACCCAAGACCCGGCTGGAACAACGCTGGGTGGACGAAACCGCATGACAACCCACACCGAACCCCGCCAGGCCATCGCCCTCAAGTACGACGGCCACCACGCCCCCACCCTCACCGCCAAGGGCGACGAAGCCCTGGCCGAGGAAATCCTGCGCATCGCCCGCGAGAGCGAAGTACCGATCTACGAAAATGCTGAACTGGTGAAGTTGCTGGCACGGCTGGAGCTGGGCGACAGCATTCCGGAAGAGTTGTACCGCACGATTGCCGAGATCATTGCGTTTGCCTGGAACCTGAAGGGCAAATTTCCCCAGGGCTTCGACCCGCATGCGCAAAACATCGAGAAAGACGTGACGGAGCGTGGGGATGATTACTAATCGCTGAACGCGCTACCCGTGGCGAGGGAGCTTGCTCCCGCTCGGCTGCGAAGCAGTCGTAAAAGCTGGGGCAGCTGCGCGACCCAGCGGGAGCAAGCTCCCTCGCCACGGTGGATGGGTGGAGTGATGATTTCTGAACGCCAGAAAAAACCTGTGGGAGCGAGCCTGCTCGCGATGGCGGTCATACATTCAGCATATTTGCTGACTGTCACACCGGT